>CAZMYG010000099.1:0-10972 GCA_964570465.1 uncultured Planctomycetales bacterium | reverse complement strand
CTCGTTTGGACTTGCACTTCGGGCAAGCTTTCAGCGCTCGATTTTCTTCAAACCAATATTGATCCAAAAAAGCAAAACCCATAGCTGTGTCTCAATTAAAAAATAAACGAAATTTCCCAAGGATTTTTAGGAATTGGCAAAATGGTATCTAATCCCCAATTCAAACCCAAGCCGAGCAAAACCCCTACCCAAAAGGCATAGCCTTTCATTCCCAATTGTGCCCAGAAAATAGACCACACACAAAATCGGCCAAGCAAATTAATCCAAAGTGGAAAATCGCGAAAACTGTGCCAGCGTTCTCCCCCTTCAATCCCCACAAAGAGGAATAAATAACAAAAAATCCAACCCACGCCGAGACGGAGAAATCCACGGCTCAAAGCTCTGAAAATGCGGCTCTCCCACGAATCGCGCCATAACCATCTCTCAACGAAATAAAACAGCAGAGCATAGGCAGAAATCCGAAACAGAATATTTCCTGCCAGGGTTTCCATTATTTAACGGCGCAGTTCGCCTCCCAATTCTTTTGCTACGGATGCGGCTTTCTCAATGAAATCCGCCTGCTCACGATCAGTCAGAGTACGTTCTGGAGAAATCAAAAGCGCGTGGAAAGCGTAACTCTTGCGCCCATCTTTCATCAAAAAGCGATCGAAGTTTTCAAGTTGAGATAGCCAAGGCTTGCCTGCTGCCCAAAGTTTTTTCTCGAGTTCCCGATAAGGAACTTGTAGTGGAACGGCCAAAGCCACATCCACAGAAAGCCCAGGGAATTTGGGCAGAGCTTGAAAACGAAATACGGGCTGAGCCAAAGAAAGGAGAGATCGAAGATTTAAGACCAACGCGCATGCTGCGCCAGAAATTCCTAAGCGAGTCAATTTCTTTGGATCCACTTGTCCGTAACAACCCAATGACTTGGATTCTTTTTGTAGAGAGATGCTTTGCCCAGACTGCAAATAGTTCCACTCGGTTTCTTTGAGATTTAAGGCCTCTTCATCCAGAGTTCCAACTCGAAGCTCGGCGAGTAGAGAATGGACCAAACCTTTCATCTTCAAAAAGCCTTGCTCCCCGGCTTTTTTCTCTCGCCACGCCCAAACGGCAGACAACTCCAGATTTTCTAAAGCTTCGCCTCGTTCATTGCTGTGATCTGGGTCATATCCTTTACCAATTTCAAACAGTCGAATCTCCGCACTCTTACGCAAAGCGCTTTCGAGATCCTCTAATAATTGAGGCAAAAGAGTTCGCCGGACTCG
Organism: uncultured Planctomycetales bacterium; assembly: GCA_964570465.1. GTDB lineage: Bacteria > Planctomycetota > UBA1135 > UBA1135 > CAZMYG01 > CAZMYG01. Next base: position 9,728 of record CAZMYG010000099.1, on the reverse strand, counting down.
GGACTGTTCGACAATGATTGGATTTTCGAGACGGATATAGTTCTTCTTTTCTAATTCCAGCTTTGCCGCTAGCGCATCGGAAAGAAAGGAATAATGGAGAGCTTCCGTAAAACCATAGCCCTTCGAAAAACGATTTTTGATTTCGCGAATCCAAATTCTTTCTTCTTCTGGAGGCGGGGGCAAAACTGGCGCAGAGAGATTGCTCTCTGGAATTCTGTCATAGCCATAGAGACGGCCAATCTCCTCGATCAAGTCTTCTTCAATCGAGACATCCTTGGTCGCACGAAAACTGGGAACGGTGATTTCCCAACGATCGCGAGATTCTTGAACGGAAAATTCCAAGCGTCCAAGAATGTCGCGCATTTCCTTCTCTTCAATGGAAACACCTAATTTTTCTCCAACTCGCGTAGGCGAAAGAGAAATCGTTTTTTTCTTTTCTTGATAGCCAGATTGAGGCAATTCCGCGCAAGCATAAGCACTCGCACCCACAGATATGGATTCCAAATGCTGCAAAAATCCTTGTACGGCGTGGCTCGCGAAATGCGGATCCAAAGACTTTTCAAATCGTGCGGAAGCTTCGGTACGCAACGTATGGGCCTGAGAAGATCGACGCACAGAAACCGCATCGAAGGCTGCCGACTCCAACACAATGTCTGTGGTGTTGGGATTAATTTCGCTGCCTTGCCCACCCATCACTCCAGCGAGAGCTAGAGGTCCTACTGTGTCTGAAATCAACAAATCTGTTGCTGACAGTTTTCGAGTGACTCCATCCAGAGTAATTAAGCTCTCCCCTGCCTTAGCACGGCGAACCACGATTTTTCCACCGCGAATCGCTCGCGCATCAAAGGCATGTGTTGGTTGTCCCGTTTCAAAAAGCAAATAGTTGGTGAGATCCACGACGTTGTTGATCGATCTTTGTCCCAATGCCTTGAGCCGCGACCGCAACCAAGCAGGTGAAGGGCCTACCCGAATTCCGCGAATACAAAGTGCTAAATAACGAGAACAGCCACTGGGATCTTGAATCTCGACAGCAATGGCTTCTTTCGCTGAAGGTACGGGTTTCGTTTTTGCAGAAAGAGGTTTTAGGGGACGGCGATAAATCGCAGCGATTTCTCGAGCGAAACCATAATGTCCCCAAAGATCCGGTCGATGTGTCAGTGACTTGTTATCGATTTCGAGAATGAAATCGCGCACTGGCATTTTTTCATAAAAACGCGTGCCCGGTTTTTCTTCGCCATCGCTAACCCAAATTCCTTCGGACTCTTCGCTCAGTCCCATTTCCTTTTCCGAAAGAATCATTCCATGGGATTCCACACCGCGAAGCTTAGCGACTTTGAGTTGCAGCCCGTCGGGAAGAGTCACACCCGGCTTCGCAACTGCAACGGTCTGTCCCGCTTTTACATTGGAAGCGCCACAGACAATGGGAAGGAAAGTTCCGCCGACATCTACTTTTGTGACCGAAAGGCGATCCGCGTTGGGATGCTTGGCGCATTCGACCACCTTGGCCAACACCACTTCATCGAGGCCGCTTCCGTAAGCTTGCAAAGCCTCTACTTCACAAGTCTTGGTCGCTAATTGATGGATGATTTCTTCCGGTTTGAGATCGGCGATTTCTACATATTGAGCAATCCAATTCAGAGAGATTTTCATCAGAATTGCTCCAGAAAGCGCAAATCGTTACCGAGAAAAAGACGAATGTCGGGAATTCCGTAGCGCAGCATGGCTAAACGAGAGAGCCCCAATCCAAAAGCAAAACCGCTATAGCGATTCGGATCAAAACCACCACTGCGCAATACATGAGGATGCACTAATCCAGAAGGAACAAGCTCAATCCAAGTGGATCGTTTGCAAATCGAACAGCCTTCTTTGCAAAAGGGACAACGCGCATCCATTTCAAAACCAGGTTCGACGAAGGGGAAATATCCAGGACGCAGACGAATCTCGATTTCCTTTTTGAAAAGAGCGCGCATAAAGCCGCGCAAAGTTGCTAAGAGTTGGGCAACAGTAATTTTCTCGCCCACAACCAATCCTTCCATTTGCCAGAAAGTATGCTCGTGGGAAGCATCGAGTGCTTCATTACGGAAAACGCGTCCGGGGACAATCGCCTTCATGGGCAGAGGACGTTTTTCTTTCACCCATCTTTCCATGCCTCGCACTTGTACAGGCGAGGTGTGTGTTCGCATTAAAAGTCTTTGTCCAGGTTTGGCTTTCGCGTTTGGTGACTGACACCAGAATGTGTCCTGCATATCGCGAGCGGGATGATCTGAAGGAATATTGAGTGCATCAAAGTTGTAGTATTCGAGTTCCACTTCTGGCCCATCGAGCACAGAGAAGCCCATCGAAATGAAGATATCTTCCAACTCATGCTGCAATTGAGTGAGAGGATGCAAATGTCCTAAGGGAAAAGCTTGGCCGGGTTCTGTCCAATCGAAACCTTGAACGTTGCTTTCTTTGGCTCCAGTTTGCAATTCGAAAACTTGTAGACGCTCTTGGATTTTGTTTTCGATTTCCCCTTTGAGTTGATTTGCAGCAGCCCCAACCTTCGGTCGCTCTTCTGCGGAAAGAGAACCTAAAGAGCGGAGCAATAGCTGCAGCTCACCTTTTTTCCCGAGATAGCGATTTTCAATCGCCTTGAGTTCGTCCTGAGATTTCGCCTGCGAAATCTCCTCGGAAGCCGCCTGTCTAATTTTGGAAAGTTCGAGTTCCATTTTTATCGGGGCAGATTTTCCCCTTTGTCAGCGAATTGACAGAGAGAGAAGCCACCCTAGGGGCGGGATTCTACGATGCTTTGCGCACGAGTTCGACAATCTGGTCGAAACCCGCGGGATCGTGAATGGCAATTTCGGAGAGTTGCTTTCGATTGAGAACAATTCCGGTTTTGCTCAATGCGCCCATGAATTTGCTGTAGGTCAGGCCCTTGGCTCGAACCGCTGCATTCAGACGAATAATCCAAATCGAGCGGAAATCGCCTTTACGGTCCTTACGATCACGGGTTGCAAACTTGCCAGCACGACGAATGGTCGTGACTAATTGTTTATGGAGATTGCCTCGTCCACCGCGAAAGCCCTTGGCTCGTTTAAGTTGACGCCGCTTCCACTTCAGTCTTGCCGTTCCAGTTCTTGCACGAGTCATTTCAACCTCCGATCAAAGCTTTGATATTGCGCCCAATTTGACCAGGAATAACGACAGACTTGGTCAAAGCGCGACGTTTCTTAGAAGACTTCTCCACACGAAGATGCCCTTTCTTAGGCGGATAACGCTTCACCTTTCCGTTTTTGGTGAGTTTCATCCGCTTTAACATCCCTTTTTTGGTTTTCAGTTTAGTCATCTTCGGAGCCTTCGTTTGAGAAAATGAGCCAAGTAGCTTACTGGCTGCGCGTGTTTCGTCAAGCAAGCGAAACAGTAAAAATATGGTTGACACGCTAGGCTTGGCACTGCTTACTGCCTGTTCCTACATACCGAAAGGATAAAAATATGAACCTTTTCTTCATTTCTATTCTGTCTTTTGCAGTGACGAATCCAGAGTTCGTGGATGATTGTCAATTCGCCAATAACACAAACATAACTTCCCTTTTAGGGAGTGAATTAGGCGAGGACATCTGCGGAGATGGATCACGCACGGGACTCGAACAATGTGATGACGGCAATACCGAAGACGGCGACGGCTGCAGCTCCTCCTGCTTCATTGAGTTTGAAGACTGCTCCTGCGTTGTGGACTCGGATTGCCGCAACGCGCTCTGCCCGCAGAACAATGCCTGTAACACCGCTAGTTGCGTTGAAGGGATTTGCGAGTTTACCTGTGTCAATTGGGGTGATGTAAATGCTTCCGGCAGTGTGAACTTAGATGACATCCTTACAGTGCTCATTGCCTTTGGTAACCCACCTACTTGTCGAGAATGCGATCTAATGCCGTGTGGAGGCAACAATATCATTAATATGGATGATATTTTGGGCGTACTCGGCGCCTTTTCTGGAATTGATTCCTGTAATTGCCAAACGGATTTAGAAGCCCCGTATTGTGGCAGTACTCAACCTTAATAGAACGAGGAAAGATTTTTCTGATAGGACTTAAAGCTGCGCCGCACCGCTTGCATTGAATCGCCAGCGAACTTTTCTAGAAAGGCGCTGGCGATTTCGAAAGCGACGAGATTTTCACCCACAACAGAAGCGGCAGGAACGGCGCAAACATCCGAACGCTGATACACGGCACGAGTTGTTTTTTTGCTGCGCAAGTCGACAGTTTGTAATCCTTTTCTCAAAGTAGAAATCGGTTTCATCGCTGCGCGGAGAATTAAACGTTGACCGTTACTCATCCCCCCTTCAAGTCCACCCAATCGATTGGTTTTGCGAGTGAACCCACCCCAAGAGGCATTGCGTTTCCAGAAAATTTCGTCTTGGACTTGTGAACCAACTAGTCTCGCTGCTTCAAAGCCTAAACCGATTTCAAAACCTTTGATTGCAGGAATCGAGAGTATCGCCGCTCCCAAACGAGAACCGAGTCTCTGAGCAGGATTGGAATAATCACCTAATCCCGGAGGCAAACCATCAACCCAAACTTCGAAAACTCCACCGAGACTGTCGCCTTCTTCTCTCACTCGATCGACGAGCTTGCGCATTTGTTGGTCCGATCGAGAGTCGAGAGAAAAAAATGGCGATCGATTTCTTTGAAGAACTGCCTTCGAAAGAGAAAGATGACTTGGTTTGGCTTGCACCGAACCAATTTGTGAGACATGGGCAAAACATCGGATTCCAAATTCTTGTAGAAACAACGCTGCACTTGCTCCCGCCGCAACTCTTCCTGCTGTCTCCCGCGCGCTCGCTCGCTCGAGCACGGCTCGTATGTCATCGCTTTCGTTCTTTAGACAACCGACTAAATCCGCATGACCCGGGCGAGGCGTTTTCAAATTTGGCAAACGCTCGATCGACTGATCTTTGTTCTCGACAAACAAAACGAGAGGACCACCCATGGTCTTGCCCTTCTTAAGCCCGCCCAAAACACGCACGCGATCTCGTTCGATTTGCTGTCTCTTGCTCCGACCGTAGCCATGTTGGCGCCGGCGCAAGGCTTCATTGACAAAGGCCTCATCAAAAGAATAGCCAAACGGCAAGCCTTCGATGAGAACGGTAATTCCCAACCCGTGCGACTCTCCCCCGGTTCGGTAACGAAGTTCGCTCATGAAGCGGAGGATTGAGCGCCGTGTTCTTTATCTGAGACTTGCGAACGAATGGCTTGAGAGAACTCTAGAATGTCGAAAGGTTTTTCTAAAAAACCGACAATTTCCGGAATCTCGGACATGAGAACTAAGGCTTCGGGATCAATATAGCCAGAAACAACAAAAGCTTTTTTGACTAACCCACGCTTTGCTAGCGCTTGAATGCCTGCAATCCCCCCCACACCTCGCAAATTCAAATCGCTAATAAATAGATCCGCCGGCTGTCGGGTTAGAGAGTTTAGGGCTTGGTCGTAATGATTTACCCCTTCGACTTGCAATCCATCTCGAGTCAACACCCGAGTCATCAATTCCACCACGCGGGCATCGTCATCCAGGATTAAAACTCGTTTGCGCAAGGATTTTCTCCTTTTCAAAGTTGCGAATCATATCTCTAATCTCCCCATGAGTTCTACCAGGAAAATTTTTGATAATATTTTACAAACTGTCGGTCACACCCCCTTAGTTCGGATTTCCCAGCGTTTCCTGCAAAACTGCGAAGGCGAAGTTCTAGCTAAGCTCGAATCATTTAATCCAGGCGGCTCTGTCAAAGACCGCATTGGGCTCTCGATGATCGAGGCTGCGGAGAAATCAGGAAAACTGAAGCCAGGAGGTACTATCATCGAAGGGACCTCAGGTAACACAGGGATGGGGCTTGCCTTGGTTGCTGCGGTGAAGGGATATCGGGCGATTTTCACGATTCCGGACAAAATGTCCCAAGAGAAGATCAATACCTTGAAGGCTTTTGGAGCCAAGGTGATTGTCACCCCCACCGCTGTTGCACCGGATGATCCGCGTTCCTATCACATGGTCGCTAAACGACTCGCCGAGGAAATTCCCAACTCGATTTTCCCTGATCAATATTCCAATCCAGAAAATCCGAATGCCCATTATCAGACGACAGGACCGGAACTCTGGGAACAGTGTGATGGCAAGCTCGATTATTTCGTGGTTGGTTGTGGCACCGGGGGAACTGTCACTGGAACTAGCAAATTTTTGAAAGAGAAAAATCCCAAAATCAAAATTGTCGGCGTGGATGTGTTTGGTTCTGTGTACACCGATTTTTTCAAAACCGGAAAAGTGGTCGAAGCTCACACTTATAAAGTCGAAGGCATCGGCCAAGACGATTTCCCCAAGAACATGGATTTCTCCGTGCTCGACGACATCTTGCAGGCAAACGATCGGGATTCGTTTTTGACCGCGAGAAAACTCGCTCGTAGCGAAGGAATTTTCACCGGAGGCTCTGGTGGCTCTGCCATGTGGGTTGCGATGCAAGTCGCCAAGAAAATGAAAAAGGGCGAACGCTTAGTCGTTCTTCTGCCGGATACAGGAGATCGCTATCTGAGCAAGATGTATAACGATTCCTGGATGCAGGAAAATCAATTCCTCGAAAGCAGTCAGGAATTTAGCGCCATTGATATTCTTTCTAGAAAAGCCGGCGGACCTGGTGTCGTTCTTTGGACTCGCCCGGACACAGTAATGAATGACGCCATTGCGATGATGAAAAAACACGAGATCTCACAACTTCCCGTTCTGGAAGGTTCCAAGGTTCTCGGTGTGATTCGAGAAGAACAAATCCTTGATCTGCTTATGAATCACAAAGACACGACGAAGCTGCGCGTGCGCGAAGTGATGGGAGAACCATTCCCCATTGCGGAACTCGATACGCCAGCGGATGAAATTTCCAAGCTCTTGCGTGAAGGTCATCCTGCCGTGCTCGTGCGCATGGGCAAGGGCGAAGGGGAATACGGCATCATCACGAAATTCGATTTACTTCAGGCGGTGGCACGATGAAGGGAAAAGGGAAATTGGGTTTTGGTAGTTTGGCCATTCACGGAGGACAAGAGCCGGATCCAAGTACTGGCGCTGTGATGGCGCCGGTCTATCTCACTTCAACCTACGCTCAGGAATATCCCGCACGACCTAAGAACGGCTACGAGTACGCACGCACGAAGAATCCCACTCGCTTGGCTTTGGAGAAAAATCTCGCTTCGATCGAAAGTGCCGATTGGGGACTTTGTTTTTCTTCGGGTATGGGTGCCATCAATACTGTGATGAATTTGCTGCAAAGCGGCGATCATGTTGTTGCAGGCAACGATCTCTATGGCGGGAGCTATCGAATTTTCACAGCGGTGTATCAGAAATACGGATTACGTTTTTCTTTTGTCGACACCACAGATCCCAAGCAAATCGAAAATGCCATCGAGAAAAATACCAAGCTGCTCTATCTCGAAACTCCTTCAAATCCTTTGCTGCGTATCACGGATTTGAAAAAAGCCGCGCAAATTGCAAAGAAACACAAATTGATTTCTGTCTGCGACAACACTTTCGCGACTCCTTATCTGCAACGTCCAGTTGAATTCGGAATCGACCTCGTCGTTCACTCTACCACCAAGTACATGGGTGGACATTCGGATGTAGTCGGCGGCGCGATTGTTGGAAATGACACGAAGCTCTATGAAAAACTGAAATATCACCAGAACGCTGTTGGCGCAGTACCGGGACCTCTCGATTGTTTCCTTGTTCTGCGAGGTGCGAAGACCTTGCATTTACGAATGCAAAGACATTGCGAGAACGCCATGGCCGTCGCCAAATTTCTTTCCTCTCACAAACGAATTGCAAAGGTCTACTACCCAGGACTTCCCGATCACCCCCAACACGCTCTCGCGAAAAAACAAATGAGTGGATTTGGAGGGATTGTTTCCTTTGAACTGAAAGGCTCTCTCGAAGATGGGATTCGTTTTGTCACTTCAACCAGGCTCATCACCTTGGCCGAATCGCTCGGTGGTGTGGAATCTCTCATCGACCATCCTGCGTCCATGACTCACGCCTCAATTCCTCCAGCGGAACGCAAGAAAAGCGGTTTGAGTGATGGATTGATTCGTCTTTCCGTTGGCGTAGAAGAGGAAAGCGATTTGATCGAAGATCTCACTCAGGCATTGAGTCGCTAAACAATGAAAGCGGGAGAATTGTTTCCTCAACTTTTCAGCCAGGAAAAATACTTTCGCTGGAGAGGGCGAGAAATCACTCGCATTGAGGCTTTCTCAGACGGTGTCTTCGCTTTAGCCGTGACCTTGCTCATTGTTTCTCTTGAGGTTCCTCAGAACTATGGCGAATTGATCAAGGCTTTTGCACAGCTACCCATTTTTGCCATTTGTTTTTCTTTGCTCGCTTGGGTTTGGTATTGCCAGCATCAATTCTTCCGCCGTTTTGGTTTCCAAGACCCTGGCACGATTGCCATCAACGCAGCTTTATTGTTCCTCGTCTTGTTCTATGTTTATCCGCTTCGATTTTTATTCACCGTACTATTTCAACTCTTTGGAGTGCTGCCTCATTCCTCGACAAAGTCTTTTCCAATTCAGTACACGGAAATGCCTTCGCTGATGTTGCTCTACAGCGCGGGTTTCATTGGAATTTTCTTCCTCTTCGCCTGGCTTTATTTCCTCGCCTACAAACGAAGGAAACTCATAGAACTCAACGCGGAGGAAACCTTGCTCACTTTGGGCACGATTCAAGCCCATTTGATTTCTTTGGGAATCGGGCTTTCTTCCGTTCTGCTCGCCCTGCTTTTTCCAAACCAGTTAATTTACTCCGGAATGATTTACTGTCTGCTTGGCCCACTTCACTTTTTAAGCGGATACAGCACCGGGAAAAGACTCGAGAGACTTTTAGCAACGCAAGCCAAGCCTAATTAGAAACGCTTCGCTAAATCCAAGAGATCTTTTGCATTTATATCAGCTGGACCCGGACGGGAATGCTTTCGCGGAATAAAAACCGTAGTCAGCCCCAAAGAACGAGCCACATTCAAATCGTAATCGGCGTAGGCGGAAACATGACACCAAGAGGAATCCAGAGGTATTCTCAAACGTCGTGAAACTTCGCGCCAAAATTCTGGAGCCGGTTTGTAAACCTTGAGTTCCTCTGCGCAAAACCAATGCGATAGAGAAAAGCCAAGAGATTTCTGAACGTCGATTCCGTGCTGACGATCGCTATTCGTCATCGCCACACAGGGCGCGATTTTCATCAATTGCTTCAATCCCTCGGCGGAATCGGGAAATAGAGGCCAATGTCCCAACTCTTCTCCAATGAGATCTGCCACTTCTGTAGGTATATCAATTTCCTGGATGAGACTATCCGCTGTGATTTCGCGATAAGAACGAAACTGACTTTGCTCCTCACGCCCTTGCGCATCCACGATGCGATCGAAATCTCCCTCCCCCATCTCCCGCTCATAACGAGCCAGACTTTCCTTCATACCGCGCTGCCAATCGACAACAGTTCCGAAAATGTCGAAGGTAAAGAGTTTTGGCTTGGACGACATGTGAGCATGCTATCAAACAAAAAGGGCGCCAGTATTGGCGCCCTTTCAAAAATTACAGTCGTTCGACTATTCCGTAATCGCAGCCGCAATCAAGCAACCCTTCGCCACTGCGTTGAGAGGCTCGGCTGCCATGCGAATATCCGAAACAGGAATCGGGAACTTGATCTTGGCAAATTCATCTTTGAACACATCGATGA
>CAZMYG010000098.1:0-11004 GCA_964570465.1 uncultured Planctomycetales bacterium | reverse complement strand
TCGCACAGAGCCGTCTCGGCCCGGATCGAAACCACGCATGGATAATGGTTGCGCCTCCAATACACCGCCATCCACTCCGCACAGCCCTACCGCCTTCACCCCCGCGCGACGAAATTGCAAAACGAGCTTCTTGTTGAGCAGACCTGCGAGCATGGCGACGATTTCGGGCATCATCTCCGGAGTAGTTACGCGAATTCCCTCTTTTTTTTCGTTGGGGAATCCACGAGCTGCCAAATGTTGATCGAGTTGTTCGCCACCGCCGTGCACCAGCACAAGCCAGCGCCCTTGATGAATCAGTTCTGAAATTTCTAGAGCCAAACGATTCAAAATTGCTGGCTCTTCCAAACAACGTCCGCCGAGTTTGATTACCGCGTCAATCATGGCAGCAAACCCTCCGTTTCCTGGTATCCACACAGGAGATTGAAATTCTGTACCGCCTGTCCGGCGGCGCCTTTCAACAGATTGTCAATCGCGCTGACGAGAACAAGCTGTCGCGTTGAAGAATCAAAAGCAAGTCCGATATCGCAGAAATTCGTTCCGACTACATCTTTGACGGCTGGCCATTCTCCCCTGGAAAGCACACGCACAAAAGCGCGGCCTTCATAACGAGAACGGATTGTCGTTCTCAATTCTTCTTCGTTAACGGCTTCGCGCACACGCGCATGAATGGTCGAGAGAATTCCACGGTCGTAAGGCGCGACATGCGGGACAAAAACGAGAGGAAATTTCGAGGCCTTGGGATCGAGATGATGTGAAATCTCTGGAGCATGTCGGTGATTGAAAATCCCATAAGCGCGCGCAGAGACTTCTGAAAAATGCAAATCTGGCTTCACTTGACGGCCCGCCCCGCTGATTCCAGAAATGGAATCGGCAATGATTGGTGCAGAGAAATCGATATAGCCTTTTTCTATTAGCGGTTTGAGTGCCAGCAAAATTGAGGTTGGGTAGCAGCCGGGATTCGAAACAAGTTGTGCGCGGGCAAGCTCCGGACCGCACCATTCCGTCAAACCATACACCGCATCAAATTTGCGCTGCGCGCTCGGCAAACGAAACGCTCCGGAAAGATCGACGACACGAAGATTTTTCTCGATTAAGAGAGGCACTAGCTCTTCACTCAATTCATGAGGAGTCGCAAGAAAAACAAATTTCACACCGCTTTCGAGCAAGGATTCTGGGTTGAGAGGCAAGACACGTAAATTCAGCCGATTGCGAAACCGCGGATGAAGCTGCGCGATCGCAGGCTCTTCACGCATACGCTCCGAGCCGTAAAGCGCTTGGATTTTGGCGAATCGATGTCGCAAGAGTATTTCGATCAGTTCGGCTCCTGCATAACCCGATGCGCCAACAATGGCGACCGAAACGGATTCTCTCATCAGATTCCCTTGGCCACCGAAAGCAGATGCCTCGCGAAACGCCTTGCCTGCCCTGGCGATTTGGTCAATGCAAAGATCGTGTCATCGCCAGCGAGAGTAGCCAAAACTCCTTCGATGCGCGCGCGATCGATGGCATTGGCTAAGGTATGAGCATTACCCGGAGCCGTTTTCAGCAAAGCGATTTGTCCAGCGGGCTCCGCATGAGCGAGGAAAAGCTTCACCATGCGCGAGAATTCTTCTTCGAAAGTAGGCTGTCCCCCATTTTCCATCAGTGAATATCCACTAGGGCCTTTTACCGCTCCAAGCTCACGAAGATCCCGAGAAAGCGTCGCCTGAGTCGCGCTGACCCCAGAGCGCTGCAAAAGGGAGTGCAATTCCTCCTGATTTCGAACCGGTCGATTCTTGATCAGATCGCGAATTCGTGACTGTCGTATAGTTTTTGTCATGGCTAGATATTCAAAAGAGTGAATAAAAATACAATTCAAAATCTAATATGCAATAAAGAATTTTAGAAATGCGCCCAAAAACTTCGGGCTTAAACCGCGGGAAGGTAAATTCGGAACAAAGTACCTTGTCCTAGCTGACTATCTACCTCCACCCACCCACCATGAGTGCGCACAATGAAATAAATCATGGTGCAGCCAAGCCCAGAGCGTTCCGAGGATTCTTTCGTGGTGAAAAAAGGTTCGAATAATCGAGCCAAAACATCAGACGACATGCCACAACCATTGTCAGAGACCACGATTCGAACCCAATTTTCTCCCGGCAGGTTTCCCGGAATAGGCGCTAGCTCTTCCCGAGTGCAAGCGGAGAGAGAGAGCAGGAATTCACCTCCATCTGGCATGGCTTCCTTGGAATTGAGCGCCAAATTGAGAAGAACTTCTTCAATCTGAACAGGATCGCAACGTACTTGAGGCAAGGCATCTGCACACTCAAATCGAAATTGGATCTTGGCCCCTAAAGAACTGTGCAAAATTTTCAAACTCTTGCCCAAAACGACATCTAGCGAATGTGGTTTGAGTTCTCTCGTCTTCCCCCCTCTGCGAATCGCCAAGAGTTTAGCGGTAAGCTCCGAAGCACTCCCCGAAGCTCCTTCGATTCCTTCTATTTCTTCAATAGCCTGCGCATCTTCTGAAAACCGGCTTTTTAACAAACTCGCATAACCCGAAATGATGCCCAAAAAGTTGTTGAAATCGTGTGCTAGTCCACCGGCTAAATTAGAAATCGTTTCCATTTTTGAAGCTTGCAACAACAAAGAGTGATAACGTTTGTGCTCACTCAAGTTTGTCACAATCACAACAAAAAGCTTCGTGCGTCCACTTTCGACTGTAGAAACAGAAACCAGAACCGGAGGTTTAGAATCAACGCCTTCTCGCAGAGTTAACTCCCCAGACCAATATTGTTTCTTCTTCGCCTCTGAAAGTGCAAGCTCGACTAACGACTCGCAAGATGGATCGAATAATTGGAAAAAACTTTGCCGGTCTAGGTGAAAAGTTTCTCCCCAAAGCAATTTTGCTCCAGAGTTATAGCTCTGCACTCGACCCTCAGCATCCAGAGTGAGTACAGCGTCTTGGATTTGATCCAACAAATGCCCGCGCAATTGTGCCAAGGCAAAAAGCCGTCGATTGTCGTAAACCGCCGCTGAAAGATTGGCAAAATGCTGTAAAAACTCCAAATCGTAAGCTGAAAAACTGCGACTTTCAGAAACCGTGTCGAGCACCATCACCCCAACAGGTTCTCCATGAACCAATAAAGGAGCCGCGATCGCAGAACTGGGTATCCCAAAAGGGCGGAAAGCTTCGACAAAAATCTCGCGGTTCTTGGGCGTGAGATTCGCTGCTGTTGCCAGCACTGCAGCACGACTCACAAGGCGAATAGATTTCTTGCTCGCAAATACTTTGCCCGGAAGTCCTTCACCTGGAGCCAGGCGAATTTGGGGGAAAGGACCTGGGTCAATCCCAACTAATTCTTTGATTCGGATTTCTCCTTCTTCGATGAAAAACAGTCCGCCGGATTGCGCTGGATCAATCATTTGCACGGCGAGGCGAAGAATTTGCCGTTGCAATTGCTCGTGGTCTCGACTCAAACAAAGATCCTGCAAACCCTCAGCTAAAGCGAGCAACGCCACACGTCCTTTTTCCTTCGCCAATTCGAGCTCGCTTTTTGCAATTTCGCAAAACAGCCATCCTCGCAAGGCGCCACCTTCCTGTTCGAACGCCTCCCGAATCTGACGTACTGATTTTGAATCCAAAAAGGGTTTCCCGGAAAATCCTGCCAGTAAAAAACCGCTGACCCGATTGTGTTCCTTGGGAAGAGCGAGCAAGAGCATCTGACGCACACCGTAACGCTCACAAAACTCAGACAGAATTCCGGTTTTCGAAGATTCTTGAGGAGTCAGCAAAAGAAAATGTTGATTGCCTAAGGCGAGCAAGCCCTCTCGCAAAATTGAAACGGGTTCGAGAGTCGCGGACATTCCCCAGCCTAAGCTAATTGGCTCTTCGGGAATCGCAGTACGCTTGAGAAGGAGCAGTTGCGGAATCGAAAACTGAGAAGAGAACCAATGCAAAGCCGCCGATTCAGGAACGAGAATGCTCTGCGTGCTTTTTTTTTCCGCTGTAGAACTTTCTGGAAAAGGGATCAGTGGAACTTTCTCCTTTTTTTGAGGCAAGGAGAGTCTATCACTAGAAAGTACAATTGCTAACATGGGCCATTCATGAAGTGGATTTCAATTGTTTGTCTGAGTCTTCTGACCTTGGCGTTTTTTGCCTGTCAAAATGAATCTTCTTCAAATGGCACGGGGAAGTACCGCACGGCTAAGCTCGATCGCGGCAATCTTTTGATCTCAGTCACTGCAACAGGCACCTTACAGGCAGTCACCACGGTTCAAGTCGGCACTCAGGTTTCCGGCGTGATTTCAAAACTCAATGTCGACTTCAATGATCGAGTGGAAGAAGGACAAATTGTCGCCGAGCTCGATCGAGATCTCCTTCAAGCACGACTCACTCAAGATCGTGCGAGCCTCTCTCGTTCCGAAGCGAATCTTGCGAAGCTCGAAGTGGAACGCGCAGATGCTGCGCGTAATTTGGAAAGACAAAAAGAGCTGTTCGAACGAAAAATCGCTTCGCAAACCGATCTCGACAGCGCAGATCTGCGTCTGCAAAACGCCATCGCACAAATTCAAATCGCCAAGGCAGAACTCGACCAAGCGCGTTCTTCTGTTTCTATGTCCGAGATCAATCTCGCCCACGCGACAATCCGATCTCCAATTTCTGGCATTGTGATTTCTCGCAGTGTCGATGTTGGGCAAACTGTCGCTGCAAGTCTTTCCGCGCCGACCTTGTTCACGATCGCGAATGATCTCTCAAAAATGTGGGTGCTCGCGAATATTGACGAAGCGGACATTGGACAAATCCAAAACGGGCAAAAGGCAACTTTCTCCGTCGATTCTTTTCCAGATCGCGAATTTGAAGCGCGGGTACGTCAAGTTCGCCTGCAGCCCACTACGATTCAAAACGTGGTGATGTATACGGTCGTGCTCGACGTAGACAATCCCAACGGCATTCTTTTACCGGGTCTCACTGCGAATCTCTCCATTCTGGTGGATCGCGCTGACAATGCTCTGCGCGTGCCGAATGCGGCATTGCGATTCGAAGCTCCTAATCCAGAGGAATCTACTGCAGCCGCCCCAAAAACAGGCGCAGAGAGTGCAATGCCAAGCAATGGCGGCAATCGACGCGGCACAAAAGATGATGGAGGCGAAGCTAAGCCAGGAAAACCGGGACGGGTTTATCTTTGGCAAAACGAACAATTAAATCCGGTAAAAATTAGAATCGGACGTAGCGATGGCGCATTCACCGAAATTCTCTCTGGCGATGTGAAAGAGGGAGATGAAATTGTCCTCGGCCAACAAATCGAGAAAAACTCCAATAACATGCCTCGCAGTCCTTGGGGTCGTCGTTAAACAGAAATCATGATTCGTTTGGAGAATGTCGTTAAAACCTATCGCAGTGGCGAAGTCGAGTTCACCGCACTCCAAGATGTTTCGATGGAAATTCAACGCGGAGAATTTGTTGCGATTCTAGGTGCTTCGGGTTCCGGGAAATCAACTTTGATGAATATTCTGGGCTGTCTCGACCGACCTAGCTCTGGAAAATATTTTCTCGACGGCATTGATGTTTCGACAATGAATCGCACGGAACTGGCCCAAGTGCGCAATCAAAAGCTCGGCTTTGTTTTTCAGAGTTTCAATCTGCTCCGACGAACTCAGGCAATCGAAAATGTGGAACTTCCCTTGCTCTATCGCGAAGGAGTTTCTGCCTCTGCTAGAAAATCGCGCTCTCGTGAGATGCTGGCGAAGTTGGGACTGAATGACAAGGAGAGAAATTTCCCAAGCCAGCTTTCTGGAGGACAACAACAAAGAGTGGCGATTGCGCGTGCCTTGGTCACCGAGCCTGTTCTCTTGCTTGCCGATGAACCTACGGGAAATTTAGATTCACAGACAAGTCTAGAAATCATGAAGCTGCTTCAAGAGCTCAACCACTCTGGACTCACCATCGCTCTCGTGACTCACGAACCCGATATCGCGCGATATGCCAAGCGTCATATCACGCTTCGCGACGGGAAAATCCTTCAAGACGAACTGGTCTCCGATCGGCTCACCGCATGATTTTCTTTTCCACATTACGTACGGCGCTGCGAGCACTCGCTCGAAACAAGCTGCGCTCCTTTTTGACCATGCTCGGCATTGTGATTGGCGTAGGAGCGGTGATTGCGATGGTGGCGATTGGCGAAGGAGCTCGCGCCTCGGTGCAGGCTTCGATTGAAGCCATGGGCGCCAATATGCTTATCGTTGTTCCAGGAAGTTCGAATTCTGGAGGAATTCGTTGGGGCGATTCCAGTATCACGAGTCTCACCGAAGAAGACGCCGTGGCCATTCTCAAAGAGTGCGACGCCGTGGCGGCGGCTTCGCCGCATGTTCGATTCTCTGCACAACTCGTCTATGGGGATCAAAACTGGAGCACGACGGTTGAAGGAGCTTCTCCCGAATGGGAACAAATCCGCAATTGGCCCGCGGAGTCTGGTACTTATTTCACAAATCAAGATTTGCGCAGCGCGAACAAGGTTTGCTTACTCGGCAAAACAGTCGTTCAGTGGCTATTCAAAGACGAAGATCCCATAGGCAAACAAATCCGCATTCGCGGACTCCCTTTTAAAATCGTTGGAGTACTCGCGGCGAAAGGCCAATCGAGTTGGGGCCAGGACATGGATAACGCCGTGTTCATTCCCTACACCACGGGACAAAAGAAATTTCTCGCCATCACCCATGTTCAGCGAATTTATCTCTCCGCCAAATCCAGCGCTCATATGAGCCAGGCCGAAGAACAAATTCGCGGCTTGCTCAGACAGCGACACCGGCTTTCTCCGCGAGACGACGATGATTTTACTATTCGCAATCAAGTCGAAATGAATTCCGCCATGGCGGAAACTTCCAAAACCATGACCGTGTTGCTCGCATCAATCGCTGGAGTGTCTTTAATCGTCGGCGGCATTGGCATCATGAATATCATGCTCGTCTCAGTCACCGAACGAACTCGCGAAATTGGAATTCGCATGGCCGTAGGCGCGCCAGGATCTAGCATCTTGCTTCAATTTCTCATTGAAGCCTTGGTGTTGAGTTTGATTGGCGGATTGATTGGAGTGGGACTCGGCGCTGGCGCTTCTCAGTGGATTGCTCAATCTCAAGGTTGGCCCGTTCTCCTCTCCCCTCTCTCGATTGTCATTTCTTACAGCTTCTCCGCCTTCATTGGCGTGTTCTTTGGTCTTTATCCAGCTCGCATTGCCTCCAAGCTTGATCCAGTTGAAGCACTTCGTTACGAATAAATCTCCACTTTCACAGTGGCCTTAGAAACGATGCGCTTTAGAATTCCGCGCTAGTTACACAACCCACTTTTAGGAGAACAGCATGTTTCACGGAAAACACAGCAAACTCACCGTTTTGGGCATTTCTTTTTTGCTACTCTCGTCCCCAGTTTTCGGGCAGGCCAATCCTTCTAAGGTTTATTGGGGCAATCAAGACAGTGTGGTCCGAGCAAATCTTGATGGGACAAATACAGCGTCGTTGCTGATTTTGTTTGGGCAACAAGTTCGTGATCTCGCCATCGATTCCACTTCGAACAAGCTCTATTGTTTGACAACAACAAATCTCTATCGCATGAATCTCGATGGCTCAGCGTTGGAGCCTCTGGGGAATCTTGGAGGTAACTATCTGGCTTTACATCCAGGAATTGGAAAACTCTTTGTCGCCAACGATGCCGACGAAATCCGCCGCGCGAATCTGAATGGCAGCGGTGTAGAAACTATCTTTTCCCCTAGTGGAAGCACTACAGGAATACTGGGTATCGCAATCGATCCTGTAGACTCCAAACTCTATTTCCTTGAATCCCGATTCGGCGGCATTCCTCCGTCAAGCAGTTGGCGAATCAATCGATGCAATTTCGATGGCACGGATCTCACTATATTCACAGGACTCGCGTCTGGTGGGATTGTTCCTCTCTATAGCTATCGAGGATTGGAAATCGATGCCCAGTCTCGCAATTTCTTTTATGTGTCTTCTTTTTCTATAGGAAGCACTACAAGAACACACTCCATTGTTTCCCGCCCTTTAGATCTGAGTGACGGAACTCCTATCTTCCAAGAAACGGTAGATATTCAGTCCCCGGTACCAAACGATCTTTCTTTGGATCCCGTCGCGGGAAAAATATTTTGGAGCGCTGGTGGAGTAAACTCGGGTTCGATTTGCAGCGTCGATCTCAATGGATTCAATTTCCTGAATCTTCATTCCGGCACTGTGGGATTGAAAGGAATTGCGGTTTACAACTCTCTTCGTCTACTCGGCAGCGCACCTGCGAATGGAAGCATTGATGCCAGACAACCCTCGAACGTTGATGGTTCAAATCCCACAGGGATTTCGCAAATTGAACTGCAATTCAATGGCTCGGTAACTGCGATTGCTCCGAGCGATTTTTCAATCCTTCAAGAAGGCGGCGCAGGCTCTGCTCCACAAATCACGAATTTCACTTTGATTTCGGATCAATCGATTCGACTCCATCTCACTCATGCGATCTCCCCTGGGGCCTGGACTCGCTTCTCTCATAACCCAAGCGGAACTTTCACTCGGATTGGATATCTACCTGCAGATGTCAACAGAGATGCATCTTCCACACCCGCCGACATTCTCGCTTTGATTGATTCGCTGAACGGCGTCGCTGTTCGTCCTTTGGAATCGACGGATATCAATCGCAGCGGAGTCGCTGAACCCTCCGATATTTTGCGAGTCATCGATCTGCTCAACGGAGCTGGCGCATTTGAAATCTGGAATGGAGCCTCTCTGCCTTAGCAATCATTTCCGTATTGAGAATTGCAGGGAATAACGAAATGTTTATTCTCTCGCCGTGGATCCGGCGGAAAAATTCGAACGCGTGGAGGGTCGCGGCCTACATGGAGTCGGTCGCTCTCTATTAGCGAGCTGTCTCGTCGGTTTAGCCTGTGGTTTTGTCGCGGTACTCTATTTTTTTCTCCTAGAAAAAAGCACGGATTTTTTCACTCATCGGCTTGCAGGGTTTCATCCACCCATGCCCTCTGGCGAGGGAGTCAGCACTGTAGAGGAACTGAATGTCACATGGAGAATGGTGCTGGTCCCGACTTTAGGAGGAATGCTTGCAGGTTTTTTGATTTTTTTCCTATCTCCGCAAGCGCAGCAAAGTGGAACCGATCGGATGATCGACGCCTTCCATCGATTCCGTGGAGTTTTGGAAGCAAAAGTCCCCATTGTCAAAAGCATCTCTGCGATTTTTGTCATTGGTTCCGGTGGATCGGTAGGACGTGAGGGACCGATTGTCTTACTGGGCGCCTTCGTCGGTCAGTCCATGCATCGCCTGCTCAAAGGCCTGGGTCTTGTACGAAGGCATTTACTGCTCGCAGGGGCTGCAGGAGGCTTTGCCAGCATCTTTCGCGCACCGCTTTCCGGTGCTGTGTTCGCTACAGAAGTTCTCTATCGCAATCCTGATTTTGAATATGAAGCCTTTATCCCTTGCCTGATTTCTTCCATCACTGCCTATACCGTATTTGGAATTTTTTATGGCTGGGATCCGATCTTCGCCGTTCCTGGCTATGTACTCGAAAATCCCGTTGAATTGATTTTCTTTGCGATGTTTGGCGTGGTTTGCGCGGTGGTAGGAATTTTTTATGTAAACACTTTGCATGGGATACGCGGGGGGTTTTTCGACAAACTGCCCTTGCCTCCCTATGTACTCCCGGTATTAGGTGGAGCTTTGCTCGGAGCTTTAGTTTTACTAGTTCCCGAAGTCTGGGGCACTGGATATGGTTGGATTCAACAAGCCATTGATGGGAAGTACCTCTCGCCCGGCAAAGAAATGCAGGCCGTGTTGTTCCTCCTCGCTCTTGCCGCGGCAAAGACTCTGGCGACCTCACTAACCTTCGGATCTCGCGGCGGAGAAGGAGTCTTTGGTCCTACCTTTTTCGTCGGTGGCATGGTTGGCGCGGCATATGGTGGACTACTTCAATTCCTCTTTCCTAGCATTGTTCTTTATCCAACGAGCTATGTGTTGATTGGAATGGGAGGAGTGTTCGCTGGAGTCACCAAGGTTCCGATCGCTGGACTGTTAATGGTTTGCGAAATTTCTGGCTCCTATAGTTTGTTATTGCCGATGATTCTCGTCAGTTCGATTTCCTATGTGCTGACTGGGAAATTTTCTGTCTATCGCAGCCAAGTTCCTTCACGCGCCGATTCGCCTGTACATCACGGAGAATTTGTTCGCGATGTTTTAGAAGGAGTCACCGTGCGCGATATTTGGCAACCCAAGGGAGAAGTGAAAACCTTGGAACGCGACACGCCTTTGCCTGTGATTCTTGAAACAGTTCCTCGAAGTCAGAATTCTTATTTCCCTATCGTGGATGTGAAAGGCGACATGATTGGCATCCTCACCTTGCATGACCTGCGCCAAGTTCTCTACGAACAACAAGCTGGCTCTCTCATCATCGCGGAAGATCTCGCCACCACTGAAGTGGTTACCGTTTCACTCGAAGAAACACTGAATGAAGTATTTCGCAAATTTGCCGTAGTCAAAGCGGATGATTTGCCCGTGATTGATTTAGCAAACCCTGGAAAAGTTTTGGGCTTTCTCTCCCGCCAAGAAGTACTGGACATTTACAACAAGCGCTTGCGCAAGTTTCTTTCGAAACCTCAGGCCGATTAGTTTTTAGATTTTTCTTGCGATCGATTTTGCCTGCAGGAAAAGCAGCAAATAGTCTCGGCCACCCGCTTTGGAGTCGGTTCCAGACATATTGAATCCGCCAAAGGGATGCCCGCCGACCCAAGCACCGGTGCATTTGCGATTGAGATAAAGATTGCCGACATGAAACTCGCGTTTGGCTCTCTCGAGTTTTTTCTCGTCTTTGGTATAGACAGCACCCGTAAGTCCAAACTCGGTGCCGTTGGCGATTTTTAAAGCGTCGTCGAAATCCTTTGCTTTGATCACCGCGAGAACGGGACCAAAGATTTCTTCCTGTTCAATTTTGGCGCCGGGTTTCACATCCGCGATGACTGTGGGAC
>CAZMYG010000097.1:0-11017 GCA_964570465.1 uncultured Planctomycetales bacterium | reverse complement strand
AGCTCCAATATTGGAACATCGGTTTATAGCGCGGCTTCACGATTTGAATCAGAACGCGATTCTCTGAACCAGAATCTAGTTCAATTTTCACGGGGCAACGAGTTGTGCCCTTTTTCTCCCCGTTAACGAAGACAACTGCACCCGTCGGTTTACTGTCGATGTCGACAACTTTTGGGGAGAAAGTACAACTAAATAGAAGAACAGAGATCAGGGGGATAATCATTTTCATTGAGTTTTCTCCGAGTTTTGTTTCTCGAGCTGTACAGCGATCTGAGCCAGAGATCTTTGGATGCTATTGAGTGACTCTAAGAGCCGGCGATTCTCTGGTGCTTCTTGTAAGAAGAAGGAATATTGCCCCTGCGATTGCCAGTTCAGAACAACACCGGTGGGTTGATAGCCTTCTTTCTCTAGTCTCAAAGTCACGAGATGCGCTTCTTCTGGGAAATCGATAAGAAGTCGCTGCTCATCTGTTTGTCCACGCGGTTCCCCATTTACAAAAATCGTTGCTCCCGGAGGAAACGATTGGACTTGGAAGAGTCTGCGCTTGGTGGAAGAGCAAGCTGACAATAATGCCGTTGCTGCCAAAGAAACGAGGAAGAGATTTTTAGTTTTGTGCATGGGAATACTCCTGAAACGGAGCGAGAGTTCTAACACGAGCGCTCTAGGTGGCGCAAATAGCTTTTCAGGCGGGCGAAGAAGTTTAACGAGTGTTTTGAGTTTTCCTGAAATCTACAGACTCTGTTTGTGTTTTTGCCTGCCAGCTCATGGAGTTTTTGCAACTGTGACATTTATGGAAAAACTCTCGCTGACGTTGGAGGCAGAGTTCTTTGCTGATGAGATGGGTAATAATCGGGTTGGGAGAAGAATCTAAACGGCTGGGGCAGTTTAAAAATCCGTTTCCGGCAGTTTCTTTCATCGGCGCCTCCTGAAAGCCAGTTAGAAGCGTAACTCATTTTTGAAGTTTTGGTTACTTTTTCATGAGACCTTATTATTCTAAGTAGACACACACCTTGGACCGAACAAATCTGGGGACCGCCAAGTAACTCGAATCAGAGAGGGAAAGCATGAGAAAGGCGTTAGCAGTGTTTGCGTCGTTGGGATTGTTTTGTTGCATTTTCTCAACGTGGGCTTTTTCACAGAGTAAGGGCGATTCAAAAATCTCTAGACTGGATCGTTTGAGGCCCGTTCAGACTCCAGTCAATCTTTCTCCGCAGAAACTCAAGCCAGTGAAGATCGATGCTAAACGCCCGATGAGAAATTTCGTTGTGGGTGCAAATAGCGACGGATCTGGGCAGCTTGTGTTAGGACAAACGGGAGTTCCTATTTATCAAAACAATCCCGATAGCACGTTTATTTATCCCCTGACTCCGAACATTCCCATCGCTGACGACGTTCAGACGATTTGTGCCGGATCCAGCTTGAGTTTTCTACAACTTGGCGTTTCTGGTGGAGGAGATGGAAGTGGCCCTGGGTTTACCGTGAACATTCAATTATTCGCAGGTTGTCCTTCTTCTGGGGCGCCTGCGATTCCTGATACGGCCTTTCAAATAGACCTGCCCGATGATGGGCTTTGGTTGGCTTCCGTGGATTTGGAGTCAAATCCTGTGTCAATTCCTGGGAGTTTTTGGGTCAGTATGAGTAGCCCTACGCCTGGAGCGGGATGGCTTGTTGGCGGGACTCCAAGCATTGGGAGTTCTCAGGACCGCATTGATGCGGAATTCCCGTGTGTTACTATTTTTGGAGACATAGTCCTAGCGAATCTTTACGCAGATTTTTGGGCTGTTGAGGGTACTTGCCAAGAAGTCTATCTCGCGTACAAAGCGACATCTCTTTCTGGTTACTTTGTCCAGATGGAGCTCGATGAATTCTTTGCGGACGATATCAAGCCATTCACAGCAGATTTAGGGATTCCTTTCAAGCTAGGAAGAATTCGACCTGGTGCTGCGGGGCTTGAAGGTCCATTTACGATGAATCTAGAAGTTTGGACTCACGATCCAAAAGGGGGTGGAGGCGATGAAGGTGGCACACCGCTAGCTCCCGTGTTGGGAACTCAATGTACTTATTCAGGCGGTGGCCAGGGAACTTTTGAGGGTGGGGAATGCGAGTTCGCTACTCCTATAGAAATCCCCACTCCCCAATTCTGGATGGCCTACGATGTGGAAGGAAATCCCGCTGGTCCACTGCTCACCGGAAATTTCCCTAGCCTTGGCTATAGCGATGACTGCTTTGCCATTTATGGGGATCCAGATCCTGATATTTGGAGTCAATGTGTATGGTGGTTCGGAGGTTGCCCGCCGACCGGAACCAATCCTTGCGCAACTTTTCACGATGAAATTTTTGGTGCGGGGCAAACTCCGCGAGGAGCTTGCTGCGATTTGTTGGCTCCAGGCAACGGGCCGGATTGCCAAGAAGCGGTTGCCTTTGCGGAATGTGGAGGACGTTTTGCTTTGGACCAGGATTGTGCAACGGCAATTTTTGAACCTGTCTGTGGAGTCGCTTCTTGTTGCTTGCCGGATGAAAGTTGTAGCGACATGAGCGAAGAGGAGTGCCAGGCGAATAATGGTTTATGGCAGCCAGGGCAATTTTGTGGAATCGGTACTCAATCTTGTCCTCCTCCAGCTTGTGTGACTGCGACGAACGAATGCGATGAGGTGAATTTCAAACAGGGAGGTTGTAACGAACCTTTCTGCTGTGCACAGGTTTGTGCCACAGATGATTTTTGTTGTGCCGTGATCTGGGATGAAACCTGCGTGGCGCTGGCTTCTCAATGTCCAATCCCGGTCAATCTCATTGATGAATGCCCTGGTTTGCAGATTCCTGCAGACGGCTCCGTGATTCTCGACAATCGTCAGGCAACCGATCGAGTGAATGATCCGGGTTATAGCTGCCATAACGCTGGGTCTGGAACTCAAGCCTATGGCTCCGTTTGGGTAAATTTTGTTGCGGTTTCTCCAACGGCACAGTTGATCACCTGTAATAGTCAGGCCCCTGCGGATGATTCATTGTTGGGAGTGTTCACGGGCAATTGCGGCAACCTCAACGAGATCGGATGCAGTGACGATGTGGCTACTTGTATGGCAAGCGATTACGGCTCCGTGATTTGTTTACAGAATCTTACAGTTGGCCAAACCTATGTCGTGCAACTTGGTGCTTGGACTCAGGCGGATCGTGGGCCTTATGTGCTCGATATCAACTCAGGAGGTTGTGGAGCTTTACCTGGAGACAATTGCGCCGCCGCCATTCCAACAGGCGACGATATCTTGGGATTCAATACCTTCGGTGCCAATACAGATGGCCCTCCTTTACCTCCTGAATGCGAAGAAGTCGGTGGATTAGCTCTCGGTCAGGATGTTTGGTTCGACTTCACGGCTCCTGCGACAGGCAATACCACCGTGGATCTTTGCGTCGGGACAAACTACGACTCACGCATCGCCATCTACTCCGGATTTGATTGTCCGCAAACGACAGGGAACACACTTGCTTGCAATGATGATGGCTGTGGAGCTGTTGGTTCTCCTTCGATTGTTACTTTCCCTGTGGTTAAAGGTGGAGAATACAAAATCCGTGTTGGTGGATTTGGAAGCAATATGGGCAACGGAATTATTCGCATCAGTACAGAACCCGATGGTGGTGGATGTAATTGTCCTAGTGGAACGGTGAGTTTTGTTTCTCCAGCGGATGGAACGATTGATGCTCGCCAACCGCATCCCGTGAACAATGTGAATCCTTTGCAGGGAATTCAAACATTCACGGTAACCGGTCCAGAAGGTGCGCAAGCTTGTTGTTGGGCACTTTGTGAAACAGAACAGCATTCCTCAGGAGCAAACTCCATTTCTGAAGTTGTTGCAAATGGAGCCAATTACACCATCAACCTGACTCGGCCACTGACGCCTGGGGCGATTACTCGTTTGGCTTATAAGCCCAGCGCTGGGGCACCTGTGGTTGCGAACTTCATTACCCATCCAGCAAATGTCAATGGAGACAATGCTTCGGCCCCTACGGACATCCTTAAAATAATCGACTCTCTTAACGGGGTTTTCGTTGCTCCTTGGGGTTTGGCGAGTACGGATGCGGATCGAAGCGGTGTAGCAAATCCCTCGGATATTTTGCGAGTGATTGATTTGCTCAATGGAGCGGATCAATTCGATGTGTGGAATAACGTGCCAATTCCGACTGGAACTTGCGATCCCTAGGGGTATTTCCCTATTACGAATCTTCAACGCCAGTGAAAACGGGCCTTCTGCGCTACGTGACAGTCGCGGCAGGCCTGTTGTGATTCACTAGGGATGGAAATTTCTGCAAGAGATTGAGCGTTGGATGTATTCGCATCGTGGCAAGCCGTGCAATTGCCCTGATCCGTCAAATCGCGATGTCCCAGACTCCGATGGCTAAAATTTGGACTCATAGGCCGAGTTTTCACTAGTGCTTCATTCGAATACACGCGATCTCCTTCGCGATGGCATTCCTGACAAGAGTTCCCAGCAATATTTCGATGTCCTTCATGACATGGCAAGCAAGAGCCGGCTTTTTCAAATGTGATTGGAATTTGTTGCTGAGAATCCGATTCAAATTGATGACAGCTAAAACAACCTTGTGCCAAAGAGGGGTGAGTGCTCGCGATATGGAATTGATGGGGGAAATCAGAGCGTTTCAAGCTCGCAGATTTTACGTTTGCGATTTGTTCCGATTGCATCGCCGTTTCATGGCATTGTTTGCAGTCGCCGCTGGCGCCGGCATAACTAGGTGAAGACAAAGAACGAGATTCCCGTTGTTCGCGATGGCAATCGAGGCATTCGCTGCTCAATGCTTTGGCAGTGATGGTTTCATTGGGCATGACTCGACTGAGATGGGTTTCATGGCGAAAGCCACTACTGATTTCTCGTTTCTTCTCGAATTGTTGATCTCGATGACAATCGACACAGGCATCGGATGCGCCCATTGGGTGCAGCTTCGACTGCTCTAAATGTGAGCGAGATTGGAAAGAAAAGCTGAGATCAGCTCGCACGACTTCTTTTGTTCGTAAATCATTCGCATGCAAATCCTGATGGCATTGCAGGCAATTCTCTTTTCCTTGATCTGTGCCGTGCCAGTTCGCAGTGAAGATTTTCTTCGAACGTTTTTGGGATTTAGCATCAGATCCGTGGCAATTCATGCAGCTTTCAAAACGAATCGGGGCAAAATCCTGAGTCTCTGTATTTGCATCGCTGAGATGACAATCCGAACAAGCAATTCCTTGAATCTTTACATGCTCACGATGTGAAAAAGTGTTGAAGAGCAAAGAGCTTTCTTGGGTGCTGGGTGCGGGCAACGGGCGTGTTGCTAGTTTTTCAGTATGACAGTCTAAGCAAGTAGATTTTGCTTCGCGTGTAAACACGGCATTCGCTGCAATCCCTTGATGTTCGCTATGACAACGCAAGCAATCGGATTTTTCCCAGCGATCGAAGGGGTGATGATTCTTCATCAAATCGCTGTGGCATTGAGCACATTTATCAGAAGGAACATTCGCAAAAGGATCGTGACACGCTTCACAATTTTGAGCACTTGCGGCGAACGAAGAGTTTTGCAAAGCCTTTTGATGTGCCAAACAAAGTGCGCCAGGATTTGCCAAGTTTTCGCTGGTTTTCCCAAAAAAACTCAAAGGCAAAATCACAAGCAAAGCAGCGGTGATCAATAAATTTGCGATTCGAACAGGAGGAAATCTCCCGAAGGAAACTTCGCTGCGTACCCAGGAAAGTGGGTCTTCCTTTTTGTCGTAATAGAATTCTTTTTCTCGCAGAGTGAGTGTGAGTTGTTTTTTTGCGAGCTCGATTTCTGCCTTGAGTCGGGAAACTCCCAGAACAATCTCTTCTCCTGTGGGAATCGCGATGCGCCCGGCAACAGCCGTTCCGTTTAGATAAGTTCCCGTGACCGTTCCGAGGTCTTCGATTTCAAATCCATCCGAGGTGGAATGAATTGCGCAATGCTCCGGCGCAACAAGTGGATCTTCCAAAGAAAGTCCGCAGGAAAATTTTGTTCCAATAATCAGCGTTTCCGCTTCTCGCGTAATCGTGCCCGCGCCTTTTTTACCCTTGATTACAAAGATCGCCATGTCGCTGCTAAATCCTCTGGACTCACGCGATGAATCGCATTGCACGGACAGTTGTAAACGCAGGCTTCAAAAGGAAGTCCTGAACAGAGATCGCATTTGATGGCTTTTTTCTCGGGCTTCGTGGCGGAGCTAAGGGGAGTTTCTGGCGCATTGCTCTTGCTAAAAAACTTTCCGATGACAGGAAAGCGAGAGAAAAATGATTTGGTTTCTTTCTCCAAATCTTCTGGCGAAACCATATTGGTCATCCGAATCACGCCGTAGGGGCATTTCAATTCGCAGGCCGTGCAGCCGGTGCAATTGTCAAAAATGAAATGAATCGAGCCGTTGAGATCGCGGCGAATCGCGCCGTAGTTGCAAGAGAGCATGCATTCGGGAACTTTGCAGTTATAGCAGGCGGAAGTGAGTACTTGATCTCCCGTGCGGATTCCGCGTTTGCTCAGTCTAGGAACTCGATCCTCGTGTACAGCGACGCAGGATTCGACACAGGCATTACATCGCGTGCAGCGTTTGAGATCGATGACAAGAGCCTCTCCTCCTTTCACGGCCTGTTTGTCGACCATTAACTCGATCATGGCCGCGGGCATTTCTCCGACGGCTTGAGAATTCTCCGACTTTGTCACAGGAACGATGCCGGATTCTTCGGCCAGCAAGGTCATCGCCATTTTTTGAAGTCGAGCAGCGGTATCTTTTTCGCTTTGAAAAATTTTGGAAAACAAAACGGAATCGACCTTCACCAGGTCAACTCGAGTCATCGCCACAAAGCTGGCATTCCAACGTCGATCTGCCGAGAGAAGCTGTTCGCCAAAAGAAGAGTTGTCGCAGAGATAGGCCTGAGTTTCTTCGAGTCCATTCGCGAGTTTGCGAAGCTTTTTGACAATTCCGCTACGCACCAGATAAACCGCATCTGCTTCTTTGCCTTGTTCGGCGATTCGAGTGTCTTCGTCGAAGCTCAATAATTGCGCGCCTTTGGCAATAGCACCCAGAGTTGTTTTCGAAAGTCCTTTGAATAGGGGAGCGGAACGTAAATGAACCGACAGCGCTCGTTCGCGATAACGCGAGTCAATGAGTTCAACGAAAGATCCACCACCTTTGTAAAGAGTTTTAAAAGTAGGCGCGTCGAGTACGAGCAAAACACAGCGTCCGTCGGTTTTTACCGTGGCGAATTGCGGTTGATTGGAAAGAGCGGGCATTTCTCCAAACCAGTCCCCGGCGCCGTGAGTGCCGAGATCGAAAACTTTTCCGTCTTCTTCTGTGCGATAAGCGGTCGCTAGTCCTTCGAGTACGACAAAGAAATCCGAACTGTATTCTCCTTGTCGAACGAGAACGGAATTGCCTTCTCGTACTTCGAAGCGAAGATCGCTGGACAAGGTCGCGAAGATTTTGGGTTTGAGTTTGGCGAAAAGTGGAATCTTGACGAGCTGCTTTTCAATTTCGGTTTGAGGCTGTGCGATTTTGCCGTGAGCTTCCATATCAATATTTCCACACAGAAAAAATATGAACCAAAATCATGGCCAAAAGCAAAATCGAAGCGGGGATATGCAGCACTTTCCAAGCATTCATCCAAAATCGAATGCGTGAGAGCAAGCAGAGTTTTTCTAGCACTCGCTCTCGTTGGGATTTAAGGATTTTTAAATCCGTGGATGCAACTTTTTGCGCATCGTCAAGGCTAGCTCGCAACGCTTCGATTTTTTCGCGCAGACTTTTTTCAATGACAAAGGACTCTTCGAAGCTCAATCCTTTTTCTGCTGCCGTGAGCCAGGAAGGGCCTAGAGCAAAAAGAAAAATTCCTATAATCCCCGTGATCATGACGAGATAGCTCAATCCATTGAGCGCGATCGCCATCGGAGAATCAAAAGAGTTTCCCCCGTGCAGCCAGACAAGAACGCCAGAGGCGAGACCCAGATAGAGATGAGAATGCAACCATTTTGAAACACGGCCTAGCGGTTCGGTGGGGAGCACTTGCAGAATGAATACTCCTTTTCCTGGCGGCGCATCTCGTACTTCTACCCTCGCGATCTTTGCGACGCCCTCTTCTTTCAAAATCCGTGTCGCAATGCTTTGAGCGTCGCTTTTCTCGCGTACCACTCCGGTCGCAATTTCTTGTCGGAGTTGATTGAGTCTCGATTCAGCGCGCTCGAGTTGTTCTTGTTTGGGAGGGTTTTTCGTTTCTGGAGAAATGCCTAATTTGTGAATGTATTTGCGAAGGGAGTAAGCCGTGACGAGGAGCATTAATCCAAAAGCCGTCCAACCAGTGACAAGAAGAAATCGTGTATCCGATCCTGGCCCGCTGCCAATTTTTGCTCCGATGGATTGCAGCCAGAAAAGAAAAGCAGCGACGAGAATCGCAGCGAAAGCTCCGTACCAAGAAAGAAAAAGGCTGCGATTCATTGAGCCTTTTCTCCCGGATATCGATCGACAGAATTTCCTAATTGTTCGCGAATGGCTTCAACCGCGCCTTGGCCGGGTTTGGGTTTAATGCTCAGCGGTTGATAACGCGCAATTTGCTGACGATCCCAATGACAGCCTAGACAATTTGCCGGAGTCCCTGCTTTGGCGTGAATTTGGGAATTGCGATTCTTCGAAAAAACATGGGGATCTTTATTGAGAACTTTTTCTCTTTGCTCGATGCGATGGCAGTTGCCGCAATCTCCTTCCGAAGAGTGGAATTGGCTCGTGAGAACATTGGTGACATGGATGCGTTCTCTGGTTTTTTCGCCGCCTTTTTCTGGGATTCCATCCACATGGCAGCGCGCGCAGCTCTCGACATAGTTTTGATCTTTTCCACCCGTGATCACGGCGTTTTCGCGATGGTCGTGGCATTGAGAGCAATCGAGCGCCTTAGGTTTTATGCGCATTTCGCGTGCGCCTTGTTCCGGATTTGTTTCGTGGCAGTCCAGACACTGCAAAGCTTTGGCGCCAGCTCGTGGAGTCGTAGGCAAATGTTCGAGATGTGAGAACATAGGGACGCTGCGCGTTTCTGTTTTTGCGTCCGTGATTTGAGGCGCGCTGCCTCGATGACAACTTGCGCAGGCTGATTCTTGATAGACCTGATAAATCACCGCAGGAGAAGGAGTTTTTTCAATCGCCTTTGCATGACAAACCGAACACTCTTGCGATTTTGCTTCGGGGGATAAGTGAGTCCGGTGATTGAAGGGCTCTTTATGAATGCGCGAAGAAAGTGTCTCCGCATCGGCTCGATGGCATTGCGCGCAATTGTCGTCCTTTGCAGGACGTGTCGTGATGAAAGGATGACTTTGACTGAGAATGGAAAAAGCGTCTGGATTTGGTCTCGCGATTTCTAGAGCAGGACGATTCGTTTTCATCTCGGCGATGTCGAGATTGTGACAGCCAAGACAGCTTTCGATTTCTCCGTGATCCGGAACTTTCCAAGACTCATGTGCGTGACAAGAAACACAACTCTGATAGGTCCCCAGTCCGGGCTTCAACTCAAATCGAGAATCTTTGTTTTGATACTGATGGCAGGCGAAACAACCTTCACGTTGCAAATTTGCGTCCAGTGACAGGGCGCGCTCGCTCAGATGTTTGGAATGAGGAAAGGTCTGATTCGAAACGCTGCGCCGTGTTTGCGATTTTGTTTCGAAGAAAGCGCTCGTCAATTCCTTGCCGCGATGGCAGCTCTCGCAAGTTCTCAGAGAAAATTCCTTGCCGAATAAATCCGTCGCATTGGCAGTACTTGTTTCTAGATGGCATTGAGTACAGCTCGCGGGATTTTTCCCCTCTAACTCTTCCTTACGCAAATGCTCGTCATGACGAAAAGGATGGAAGCCGGCTGGCGACATACTGGGACTTTGATTCAAGCTCACCAAAAAGCGTACGAACAATTCGGGATTATTTGCTTTCTTGTCCGTGCGGTTTTTCTTGGGATCGTGGCAATCCTGACAAATTGCTGCGCCGCGCGAAACAGGAAAATGATCGGGAATGACAGCTGGGCCATCAATTTGCGGGGCATGACAAGATTTGCAGTCATAGCTGAGATGATCTTTGTGCTGGAAGGGGCGAACGGGTTCGCTCAACGGATTGAGATTTTGCGAGAGAGAATTCCCACTCTTGTCTAACTCCAACGCGCCTTGAAAGTGGCAGTCGAGACAAACAGATTGTGGGTCGCGCTCCTTTTCATAATCATGACATCCTCGGCAATCGCGTTTTACTTCTGCGGAACTGAGCCAGGCAGCGCTGACATGAGGTCCATGTCGGAAAGGTTCGCGTTCTTTTTTCTCTGTGATTAGAAAACTGCTTCCGATCAGGATCGCACTAAAGAGACTTGAGAGTGGAAGTAATCGGCGCGTTGCAGCGGTCAACGGCCCGCTCCCGTTTGCATTTTTTCGATCTGTGTCCACAGATAATACAGCGCTCCTCCCAATACCAAGATGGCCACAGTTAAGAGCAGTAAGTAGAAACTTCTAGAAGCGCCACCCTTCGCTTTTTGGGCAACTTTGAGTACTTCCCCGCGCGACATGGCTTCTTGCCAGCGATCTGCGCTGAGAATTCCACTCGCGAGCAGCACTTCTCCGGGGTGACGTTTCTTTTCTGCAGCTTCTTTTTCTGCGCGCTCTCTTTGATTCTTGGTCAGCACATTTCTTGCTACCAATACATCGAGCGCAGCATTGATTTGAGATTCGGAAACGGATTTTCCTTCGGAGTCGCGGTCTACAACAAATACGGTGTCTACGGAACCCAAACGCAGTACAGATTCAGGGCGTAATTCGCGAGCAGCGCCAGGCGCCAGCATTTCGCCGTTTATAAAAGTTCCATTCTTACTGCCAAGATCTTCAATAAAGAAACGCTGTCCGTTGAAACTAATTCTTGCGTGCTGAGAAGAAATGGAGCCGTGGGGAATGATGCAACGAATTCGAAATTCCGGATCTTCGCTCGCAACACGTCCAATCAAATAATCAGGAGAATCGAGAT
>CAZMYG010000096.1:0-11070 GCA_964570465.1 uncultured Planctomycetales bacterium | reverse complement strand
GAGCCCAAGCCTTCGGAGTTCTCTTTTCAAGTGGTTTCATTGCAATCCTTTACGCCCTATCATTCCGTAGCAATCTGTTTCCCACAAGAACCCAAGAACCGAATCTGCTTTGCGGCGTCGTAGGGCGCCTTTTTAAGGGGAAACTCATGGAGGCCTCGATGCGAACGAAACTATTCTTTGCAATATCCTTTCTTGTAGGGGCGGCATATATGCCGCCCCTACAATTACCGGACAACGCGCAAGGCACTCGCGAGCGCGCCCGCAAACTCCAAAACGAAGGCAATCACAAAGAAGCCTTCGAACTCTGGAGTAAACTCGCCATAGACCCAAAAGACGACCCCCAACTCGTTAGCCAAGATTTCGAGCAAGCCATTCAATGCCTGCGCAATCTCCAGCGCGTCGACGAACTCGATGCATTCCGCGAAAAAGTGATCGAAATACACTCAGAAAACTGGCGATTGCTACAGACCGCGGCTCGGAACTACTTATATGGAGATTCCTACGGCTACATCGTCGCAGGCAAGTTTTATCGAGGACAACATCGCGGTGGAGATGGACGCTATGTAAACAGTTTCGAGCGCGATCGAATCCGCGCCTTGCAATTGCTTCAATCGGCCTTGTCTAAAATCGCTTCCCCTTCTGCCAACAAACACGAATCTTTCAATTTCTACAATGAATTCGCCGGAGCTTTGCTTTGGTCTCAACACGGCAATCAATCTTGGCGACTACAAGTACTCAGCGACCTCTCCACACTTCCAGACTACGAAGACGGCTATTACGGACGGGGCTATTACTGGGGACAGGGCGGCACTCGCGGAGCGCCCGCAAATCCTGATGGCTCGCCGGTGTTCCACAAAATTCCAGAGAATTATGAAAACGCCAAAAACGATGGCGAACGTTGGCGTTGGATGCTGGCCAAAGCCATCGAAGTGTTGCCAGAAAACGCCGATCAAGTTCACTTCCAATTTGCCAATTTCCTCAAGGATCAATTCGATGTGCAGACTCTCGCCGATTATGGCTACTTCTTTGCAAGCGCAGGAGAGGAAAACGAAAAAGACGCAAAGACCAATGTCTACGCTGTGCACTTACTCGAAGAAGACGAGACCATCGCGCGTTTGGCTAGCGGAATTCGTCGATTCAAGCTTCCCGAAGAATTCAATTTCATTCACATTTTTCAAAACATCGCTAACCAAACAAAAGCCTCTTACAAAGAGAACTCTCTTCATGAGCTTGCTGAGATTTTTTCCAATCGTCGTCAATACGACAAAGCCGCTAGCTACTGGAAACGCAGCATTGCAGAACACGGAGATGGCAATGGTTGGAAACAATCACGACTCGACCAAATTCTAAAAAACTGGGGAGAATTTGAACCGATTCTCAACCAACCCGCCGGCAGCGGCGCGACGGTTGAATACCGGTTTCGCAATGGCAAGAAAGTCCATTTCGAAGCGCATGAAATTTTGGTTCCAAAACTTCTGGAAGACATCAAGTCCTATCTCAAATCGAATCCCAATCAACTGGATTGGGGGCAATTGCAACCCGAGCAAATTGGCTATCGACTCGTCAATGACACAGCGCCCCAGTACTTAGGCGAGCGCATCGCCTCTTGGGATCTCGAACTCAAGCCCCCTGCAAAGCATTTCGATCGACGACTGACGGTCACTACTCCGCTACAGAAGGCGGGCGCATATTGGCTTGTTGCACAAATGGAGAATGGCAACACGAGTCGCATCGTCGTCTGGTTGAACGACACCGTGATTGTGAAAAAGCCGCTCGATCAAAAACAACTCTATTTCATCGCCGACGCCATCACAGGCACACCCATCGCAAAAGCCAATGTCGAATTTTTGGGATACAAACAAGAGAACAACGGAAAAATTGGCAAGGCGATGGGGCGCGACTTCAACACGATTGTGCGCAACTTCGCAGAGTTTTCAGATGAAAATGGTCAAATCAATCTGGGAGATCCACAACTCCATCACAATTTCCAATGGCTCGCTATTGCAAGAACGGACTCAGGCCGTCTCGCCCATCTAGGATTTTCCAATGTCTGGTACAGCAATCGGCACGATCAAGAATACAACCAAACGAAAACCTACTTCATCACCGATCGACCTGTTTATCGCCCGAATCAAAATGTGCAATTTAAATGCTGGGTAAGGCACGCGAAATATGATCAGGAAGACAGCTCGAGCTATGCCAACGCTCAACTCAACGTCCAAATCAACAATCCCAAAGGAGAAAAGTTCTTCGAGAAAAGTTTCACCGCGGATGCTTTTGGAGGAATCTCTGGTGAGTTCAGCCTGCCCAAAGATGCGACTCTCGGTGTTTACAGCTTGCATGTACTGAATATTGGTGGAGGTACAGGAACATTTCGAGTCGAGGAATACAAGAAACCCGAGTTTGAAGTGAGCATTGAATCTCCAAGTGAACCCGTCGCTTTGGGGGAAAAAATCCCTGCCAAAATTCTTGCTAAATATTATTTCGGAGCGCCGGTGACAAAAGCCAAGGTTCACTACAAAGTCACACGCTCAGAACACTCCGCTAGCTGGTTTCCTTGGACTCCTTGGGATTGGTGCTTTGGTCCAGGCTACTGGTGGTTTTGCTATGACTACAGCTGGTATCCCGGTTGGTACAAATGGGGATGCCGCCGTCCGATTCCCTGGTGGTGGCATGATTGGCAGCGCACGCCGCCGGAACTTGTGATGGAAGGCGAATTACCCATCGGCGAAGACGGTACGCTCGCGATTGAAATCGACACGGCACTCGCCAAAGCAATTCACGGTGACAAAAACCATCGCTATGACGTAACGGCAGAAGTCACTGACGAATCGCGTCGCACGATTGTGGGAAACGGAAAAGTCATCGCCGCGCGCGAACCTTTCAAAGTTTATGTTTGGGTCGATCGCGGACATTATCGAGTTGGAGATTCGATTCAGGCGGAAGTTTCAGCGCAGACACTTGAAAACAAGCCTGTCGCCGGCAAAGGCGAATTGAGTCTCTTCAAAATCTCCTACAACGCCAAAGGCGAGGCCCAGGAAAGTCTCGCTCAAAAATGGGAAATCGAAACCGATTCCCAAGGCCGTGCGAAACAGCAAATCCAAGCTTCCGAACCAGGACAGTTCCGACTCTCTTGCAAGATTACCGACTCGAAGGGTCACACAATGGAAGGCGGCTATATTTTCGTCATCGCGGGCAAGGGGTTTGACAGCGCCGAGTTTCGCTTCAACGAAATCGAACTCACTCCCGACAAACGCGATTATCAACCTGGCGAGAAAGTGCAATTGCGCATCAATACAAATCAGGTGAACAGCACGGTTCTACTCTTCATTCGTCCGGCGAATGGAATTTATCTCCCTCCCAAGTTGCTGCGATTGAAAGGCAAGAGCGCGGTTGAAGAAATCGAAATCAGCAAAAAGGACATGCCTAATTTTTTTGTTGAGGCTCTCACCATTCACGATGGCAAGGTCTATAGCGAAGTGCGCGAGATTATCGTCCCTCCAGAAAAACGTGTGCTCAATGTCGAAGTGCTGCCCTCCTCAGCTCAATACAAACCCGGCGAAATGGCAAAAGTTCAATTGAAGCTGACAGATTTTGAAGGCAAGGCTTTTGTCGGCAGCATGGCTCTCGCTGTTTATGACAAAGCACTCGAATACATTTCCGGTGGTTCCAATGTTCCCGAGATCAGAGACTTCTTCTGGAAATGGCGCCGTTCTCATCATCAAAACACCGAACACAATCTTGGCCACTACTTTTCGAATCTCCTCAAAACGAATGAGATCAGCCTGCAACCAATTGGCGTGTTCGGACGGATTGATCCCGTGGACAGCGACGACGAAGCCGAAGGTGACCGGCGATACGGCTACCGCGGTAAAGATCAAGCGAGGAAAAATCGGGCCCTCGGAAAAATGTCCGGACTTGCTTCAAATTCAGAATTGTCGGCAGCCATGGCTCCGGCAGCTGAAGGGCAATTTGCGGATCGCCTCGGTTTCGCAGGGGAAAAGGAAGAAAGCAAGGCTTTAGGGATCGAGGAAGAGCCCGATGCCGTCCAACCTACAGTCCGCAGCAATTTTGCCGACACTGCGTTTTGGGCGCCGACTGTAACAAGCGATCAGAACGGTCTCGCCACTTTGGAATGGAAAATGCCCGAAAATCTCACGGGTTGGAAAATCCGCTGCTGGGGCATGGGACATGGTACTAAGGTCGGCGAGGCTACAACTGAAGTCGTCACGACGAAGAATTTATTGTTGCGCATGCAAGCGCCTCGCTTTTTCGTCGAGAAAGACGAAGTCGTACTTTCGGCGAACATACATAACTATCTCGCGAGCGAGAAAACTGTTGAAGCAATTTTGGAACTCGAGGGTCCATGCCTCGTAGGGGCGGCGCATGCGCCGCCCCTACAAAAACTGCGGATTCCCGCTGGCGGCGAGCAGCGTGTGGACTGGCGCGTGAAAGTTCTGAAAGAAGGCGAAGCCGTGATTCGCATGAAGGCGCTCACAGACGAAGAATCCGACGCCATGGAAATGCGCTTCCCCGTCAAGGTGCACGGCATCATGAAAACCGAGTCTTTCAGCCTTGCCTTGCGCCCAGAAACGCAGAATGCGAATTTAGTTTTTAGCGTTCCCGCAGAACGACGGATCAATGAATCGCGATTCGAATTCCGCTACTCACCCACCTTGGCCGGCGCCATGGTCGACGCTCTTCCCTATCTCGTCGACTATCCCTATGGCTGCACGGAGCAAACGCTGAGTCGATTCCTTCCTACTGTAATCGTGCAAAAAATCCTGCTCGACATGAAACTCGATCTCGCCGCAATTCAAGAAAAGCGTACGAATCTCAACGCACAGGAAATCGGCGACGACAAAGAACGCGCGAAGCAGTGGTTGCGTTTCCCGCGAAATCCCGTCTTCGATGCTGCGGAAGTGCGCGCCATGGCAAAGCAGGGACTCGAAGCACTCACATCTCAACAACTCTCCGACGGCGGCTGGGGTTGGTTCTCGGGTTATGGAGAACGTTCTTATCCTCATACAACTGCCTATGTCGTACATGGATTACAAATCGCGCAGCAGAATGGTCTCGCGCTCGTGCCAGGCGTTTTGGATCGCGGCATTGCTTGGCTCAAAAATTATCAAGCAGAGCGTCTTGCCTCTATCAAAGCAGATCCGAAACATCGCCAGGCAAACGAGATTGACGCCTTCATCTATATGGTGCTCGTCGATGCCGAGTTCGCAGATCTCGAGATGATGGAATTCCTCTATCGAGATCGAAATGATCTCGCTGTCTACGCAAAGTCCATGTTCGGAATGGCGCTCGCGAAACAAAAGCAAGAAGAGAAGCTCGCGATGATCCTGCAGAACATCGGCCAATACCTCGTACAGGACGAAGAGAATCAAACCGCTTATCTACGACTCGATAACGAAGCCTACTGGTGGTACTGGTACGGCAGTGAATACGAGGCACATGCCTACTATCTGAAGTTACTCTCTCGCAAAGATCCCAATAACCCAG
Organism: uncultured Planctomycetales bacterium; assembly: GCA_964570465.1. Taxonomy (GTDB): domain Bacteria; phylum Planctomycetota; class UBA1135; order UBA1135; family CAZMYG01; genus CAZMYG01. Next base: position 5,562 of record CAZMYG010000096.1, on the reverse strand, counting down.
TTGCCTCGCGACTCGTGAAGTACTTACTCAACAATCGCAAGAACGCAACTTACTGGAACTCCACTCGCGACACGGCGATTTGCATCGAAGCCTTTGCGGATTACTTGCGAGCCAGCAAAGAAATTGAACCGAATCTCACGGTCGAAATCTTGCTCGACGGACGCAAACTCAAAGAAGTGCAAATCAATCGCGACAATCTCTTCAGCTTCGATAACAAACTCGTTCTCGAAGGCGAAGCGGTGGAAACCGGTAAGCACACGATTGAGATTCGCAAGAAGGGCCAAGGCCCGCTCTATGCCAATGCCTATCTCGGATATTTCAGTCTCGAAGACTACATCACGAAGGCCGGACTTGAGATCAAGGTCAATCGCAAGGTCTATCGATTGAAACCCGTCGAAAAATCGATTCACGTTTCGGGCTCACATGGCCAAGCGGTCTCACAAAAAGTCGAGAAATACGAACGCGAGGAACTCGCTAACTTAGCAACTTTAAAAAGCGGCGAACTCGTCGAGATCGAACTCGAAATCGACAGCAAAAATGATTACGAGTACTTGATTTTCGAAGATCTCAAAGCAGCCGGCTTTGAAGCTGTCGAAGTACGCAGTGGCTACACCAACAACGATCTACATGCCTATGTCGAGTTCCGCGATGATCGAGTTGCCTTTTTCACGCGTTCGCTCGCGCGCGGCAAACATTCTGTCAGCTATCGCCTGCGTGCGGAAATCCCCGGAAAATTCTCCGCGTTGCCCACACTCGGCTATGCAATGTATGCTCCTGAACTCAAAGCCAACTCGGATGAGATCAAGCTGGAGATACAAGATTGACAAGAAGAACCGGAGATCGCTGGAAGAAGTCAGACCGAACGCCAAAACACCAACAAGGCGCTAGTAACCGTTTCACTTTGAACCAATCTTTCGCTCAAAAAGAAAAACCAATGGACCAAAAACTAGACGGCAACGAAATCGTCCGCGGCCTGGCAAAACTTCCAAACTGGACAAGACAGGGACAAAACATTCAACGCGTCTTTCAATTCCAAGATTTCAAAGAAGCGATGGTCTTTGTTAACCATGTCGCCGAACTCGCCGAATCGGCGGATCATCACCCCGACATCACGATCAATTGGAATAAAGTCACTCTGACCCTGACCACCCACTCAGCAAACGGACTCACGGCTAAAGATATTGTCCTCGCCCGCCAAATCGACAGCCTCAAATGAGTTTGGTACCAGGTACGTACCTGGTACCGAGATTAATTTCTTTGCAGGGAGATTTGAAGTTCGGTTGTTTCACCGGCAACCAAAGTCGCGCGAACTTCGACGGGTAAAAACCCCCTGGCCTCGACTTGAAAAACATAAGTTCCAGGCTGTATCAGATTGACAGGCCCAGCTTGCATTTCAATTGGCGTTGAACTCACACTCATCAGAAAAGTTAGCGGCGTCGCGTTATCGTCTCCCTCTCTTTTCATATGGATTACAGCGCTGTGCGATTCCGAATCCGGGAACGAAGGAGAAAAACTAAAAAATACTCTCGGACGCTTGACCATCTGTATGGTCAATTCATTTTTTTCCCCAGCCTTGACCTCAAATTCCTTTGTTGTCTCTAAAAAACTAAACCCAAAGTCGAGAACCTGGACTTTGATTCGATAGTGACCCGGAAGAAACGGAACGTATAAGACATTCCCCACTCCTTGGCTGATATCGTAATCCCAGTTCCATGAGGAGGAACTCCGATGCAATCCTCTCTCCGGAAGGTTTGTGTCGAGTGAAGTAACTTTTGCGTAAAACGAATCAATCGATTTCCCCTGCGCATCCTCCACCGATAAAAGCAATTCTTCACTTTTGATTTGTTCAGCCCTTAAAACGATTTGGAGTTCAGTCTCATAACGATCTTCTGGAAAATAGATCTGCCTTTCTTCTAACTGAGCACCGGGAGCGATCACTTTCATTTCCAAAGATTGCCCAGCTTCTCCCCAAAATTCTCCACGAGATGCAGACGTTGATCCCAAATAACGTTCTGTTTTCCAGGAAAGCTGTGCTCCTGGAACTTCCTTTCCCTTCTCATCCACAATCGAAACAAAAATGCGCCGGCCATGAAAAATAAGCGTGCCAATATCTTGTTTCGACTCTAAATCAATCACGGTTTCGGGAAGCGGATTTTGAGCAACGAGGGCCCAGAAATAATTATTTTTTGCGATTGGTTCTGGGAATGCTTTCAACCAATAACGTGAGGAGGACAAACCTGAGAAACAAAATTTGCCAATCAAATCCGTATTGGTTAAACCCTCGCTTAAACCAATCACCGGATTTGTTTCCTTCTTAATGTGCCGTGATGAGTTTGGTATTTCTGGAAGTTGAATTTCAGGTGGGATTGCAAGGTATGAAGCCTGACTCCTTACTTCTCTATCTCTAGAAAAATCTTCAAACGGCGAAGGAAAATTCCCGGTGTAGTCACTTTCCTTTTCCCTTACCGCTGCGATGGAGAGATTACGAACAGGAGATCCATCTGGGTAAATCACCAAACCACTGATTTGATAAGAACTAGGAATCACAATATCTGGAGCTAAAAAATCTTCGCCCAGCTTTAAATCAAAACCATCTGTCCAATGCACTCCATATCCAAAATGGATAGCGCCAATTCGATATGTACCGCTGTAATCAAATTCGATCTCGTATTTGCCATCAGCTCCTGTTGTGGCTGAAACCATTTCCCGACCGAGAAAAACTTCGGCTCCCGATATTGGAGGACCTTCAGAGCTAAGAACGCGGCCGCGCAAACGAGAACTGGGTGGATGCCCTAGAAACTGCACTCTGATCGGAATGCTTCCCCCAATAGGATGACCTACATCAATAGCTTTTCTCCCCCAACCTTCAAAAAAGAAGGGAGCATTTCCTCGAGCCACTAATTCCAATCCCGTGAAAGAAAAGATTTCTATGTCTCTAGGGATTTCCACTTCAACTTGTGATGCCCCCTCAACTGACAGTTCTTTTTCCCAGAGTAAGTGACCACGCTGGCTTAGAAGAAAGCGAAGCTGAGCCGGCCCCAAAAACTCCTTTTCATCCTCTGTCACTAACGAGCCAACTATTTTCCAACGATAAGAAGGCAGTTCCAACGTTTCAATTTCCTTTGGAATGGCTGGCGTTATTACACGGCTATCTACCGTTTTGTTTTTTCCAGGTTCTTTTATTAAGGGTGGTTGTTTTTCAACCGGAAGAGTTTCTTCATTTATCTCAGCCGACACAGTAATGGGCTCAAATTTTGCTTCTTCCTTCTCGCCAAACCAAAAAAGGCCTATACCTAAGAAAAGGATAGACATGACAAAGGTCGCAACAACGCCTAGTCCAAAAACAGCAGTTTTTTGATACCCAAGAGGAAGTAAAAGCAAAGACCATGCTCTTCGATCCCCTTGATGAACATGATCCAACTCCACCCTCATCTTCTCCAAACCACGTTTGAGTCTTGTCCGCACTGTCTCGACAGGAATTTGCAGACGCTTGGCAATTTCGCGAGGAGCTAGATTTTCGTAAAAGCGAAAAATCAGGACTTCGCGATAAGACTCATCAAGACGGAAAAGAACTTCCACAACCTGACGGCGAATGGTTTCACGTTCGTAAATTTCTGCGGAGGAAGGCAACGCTTCTGGTTTCGCGGCCTGCTCTTCCCAATTGCTTCGCGCTTTTCTTTTTTAAAAATTTTGAATCGACAATCTACGAGTGACGGAACCAAACCAAGCGCGAGCTTTCTCCTGCTCGGGAGGATTTTTTATCGCAGCAAGCCAAGTCTCCTGAACGGTGTCTTCAACATCCTGTTCTTGCGAAAGCAGGGCGCGCGCAATCGAACGGATAAATAGCTGATGAATTTGCAGGATTTCAGGCTCAAACGGGAATTCTTCCATAGATAGTTTTACTCCTAATTCTTATCTATAGAGTTGAGGCAGAGTCCAAAATCGGTTCAACTTTCTTTTGCTATTTTCAAAATAGCGCGCCAAAGCTCTAAGGGAACAGGCATTACGGAGAGCCTAGACATACGAACCAAAGCGAAGTCTTTGAACACGGGATTCGCCTTAATCTGCGCGAGGGTGACCGGCTGTTTGAGTTGCGATTGAAAAGTGATTTTCACACTTTCTTCTTTTGCGTCTTCGACGGCACGGGCAATACCGATAATGCTTTTCTCATCGCCAGTGTGATAGATGAAAATCTCCTCGCCCTTCTTAACGGCACGCAAATGCTTGAGAGCTAGTGGATTCTTGACCCCATCCCAAACCGTAGAGCCGTCCTTTTCGAGCTGCGCTAACGAATACGCCGTCGGTTCTGTTTTGAAGAGATACATCGTCTACCCACAACAGCTATGGATAGCTCGCTCCAAAGAAACCACCAGGAAAACCATATCCTTCAAGCGCACCCATGTCGGGCTTTTCGCCTTCGAGACGGAAATAGTTATTCCAATCAAATTCATCTCGATTCAAAATATAAATAATAGAAAGAGTCGATGGAACAAAGTAGCCCGCCTCCCGGCAAGGACTATTCAGGCTTAATCCAATATCAAGCAGAGGGTCTGCGTTGATATTTCCAAGACCTGGGAAACCACCTTTCACATCGCTATATAAAACACTTACCGGCGTAAACCCCGCAGCTCCTGAGTTAAAAAATTCATCCGAATCATGATCCCACAAAATACTATTTCTCACTTCTACCCAAGGCCCATGTGTTGACTCGACAGTAAAAGCAATAGCCTCGCCGCGTGCAGCATTGTTGTTTTTAAATGTACAGTGATTCACTGAAACTGGGAGAAAAGCATAGATTGCTCCACCGGTACTTACTCCAGTATTGTCGGGAGGAATTTCAGCTTTATTGTTCTGAAAATTACAGTTTGAGAAAAAACCACCCCCCCAAAATGCGCCGCCTTTTTGAGAAGCAGTATTGGAAAACAAATTGCAATTTACTAATCCCATTCCATTTGAACCAACTGCTCCGCCAAGGGGGGCCCGATTATTGGAAAAAATGACGTCTTTCACGATCCAGTTCCCTGTGTTGTTATCCCCAAAAAGCCCACCGCCAGATTGAACTGCCTCGCAATTTGTAATGTGACAATACCGAATTGTCGGGGAACCTCCGCTTGAAAAGATGCCTCCACCAAAGTTTGGCGAAAAACCGCGACGGATCTGCAAATTTTCTACAATGGCATCAGGGCCATCGCTTTGATCGAAGATGAATCCACGACCATCCTCTTCGCAATCAATGACTGTGTAGCTTGGGTCGTGGGTTCCACCAAACAGGTGGATTTTCTTTCCATCAAACTCCAGATCTCTATTCCCTTTTCCCTGGTAGGTTCCAATATCCAAACGAATCCGATCAAAATCAACGGCGCTTTCAATAGCTTCTTTGATCTCGCTAAAGTCTCCACGATGTGCCGTAGATCCCGCGTTGGGGCGTACTTCAAGAAGCACTTCATAAGCCCCCAAGTCCGGAGCGTTGATTCGAGGTCTATTCAAAATATCCATCGCAGTAGTCACTCTTCCAATCGGTGCGCGGTTTCGACATGGACTGGACGGAGCAATCTCTCCTGC
>CAZMYG010000095.1:0-11429 GCA_964570465.1 uncultured Planctomycetales bacterium | reverse complement strand
GATCCCAACGGCACGATTCAGTCCTATGCTTGGAATTTTGGCGATGGCACGAACGGCTCCGGAATGAGTGTTTCGAAGACTTACTCGACGGCAGGAAATTACACGGTCACCTTAACCGTCACCGATATTTGCAATGCCACGGGCACGGACACCGCGTTAGTCACCGTTCAAAATCAAAATCAAGCGCCGATTGTCAATGCCGGCCCCAATCAAACCGTGAGTCTAAACGCTACTGGTTTTGTGACTGTGAATCTTTCGGGTTCTGTCAGTGACGACGGATTGCCCGCGGGAGCGAATGTCACCCAGCTTTGGTCGAAAATCTCCGGCCCTGGCATTGTGAGCATTGCGAATAACGCAGCCCCAGTGACGACAGCGTCTATCAATGCCGCCGGAACCTATGTGCTGCGGCTCACGGCGAACGATACGCAACTCAGCAACTTCGCTGAGCTGCAAATTGTCGTGAACCCCTTCAATCCTTGTGCCGGAAATACTCCCCCTATTGCAAACAGTGGCCCCGATAAGACGGGCAGCGTCGGCGCTGCGATTAGTTTTGCAGGAACCGCCACGGACTCCAACGGCAGTATCACGGCCTATAGCTGGAATTTTGGAGACGGCAGCGCGCTAGTCAGCGGACCGAATGCTTCTCACATCTATAACAGTGCAGGAACATTTACCGCATCCTTAACCGTCACGGACAATTGCAATGCGACACATACCGACACTGCGCTCGTCACGATAAGCAGTGGAGGTGGTGGCCAGGTTGTAGCCAATTTCAGCGTGTCCCGTTTGGTGTCGACGAACCCGTTCACGGGTGAACAACAGTGGCAACTCGTGAACGTTCCGACAGAAATCGTGCATGAGGGCACCACGTTGAAATTTGACGCTTCGAGTTCGACTGGACCGGTGAGCTTCGTATCGTGGATGTTCGGTGACGGCGGATTTGAAGTCGGTGAAGTGGTTTACCATCTGTACGCCGGAACTGGTTCGTTCAATGCAGAGTTGACGGTGTACGACCCCGCGTGGGTGGCGCCGGATTCGCTGACCAAAGCGATCACGATTAACAGGGCCATGGTGTTCATGGACGCGCTGGGGCTGGCAGATGACAGCTCGATGGACATCGCGGTATGGGGTTCGTATGCGTACACCACTCACTCAACGGGGCTGTTGACTACGATTAACATCTCGAGTCCGACAAATATACAGATTGCCAACGAGATCACCGCGCCCATCGGGCGGGCGATTGCGACATCGAACGGCCATGTATACGTGGGTGCGTCGAGCCTAGGTTTGTCGACCTTCACGGCTACAGCGACACCCGTGTTGGTCAACACCTACAACACCAACACGACCGACGGTCAGAGCGTGCGCGATCTGATGGCGGCGGGCAAAGTGGTATTCATGGCAGCCGGCCCAACGGGTCTGAAGATCATGAATATGAGCAACCCGGCCAGCCCGGTGGTGCTCGCGTCTCGCCTGTTGCCGAACTCAGCGACGGCGGAAGTGATTTATGTCACTGGCGGCAGAGCCTACATCGCCGACACGTCGAAGAACGTGCACATTTATGACGTATCGATGATCAACGTGGATGCGCCGGCTGCGGCTTCGCCGATTCTGTTATCGACAATTTCTCTGAGCTGGAACGTGCATCAACTGGCACTTTCGGGCACAACTTTGGTGGCGCAGGCGAATCCGGGCGGTATGCACCTGTATGACATTTCTAATGTGTCGAGCCCGGTGTTCATCACGAATTATGATTTCTCACATGATGCAGGCGGTTTGTCGCCGGGAGGAATTCTCGCTGTCGGCAACACACTGTATGCCACGATGGGACAGGTGATCGGCATTGGTACGAGCGTAGCCCGCGTGAATCTCGCGAATCCGGCAGAGCCTTACATTATGGAATGGTTGTCGCTGAACGGAGTGGTGGCTGGCATCAACCGCGGTCCGTTCCTTCACAACGGCCTCTTATTCATGGCCAACAGCAAATATAAGGCTGTGGTTATAGACATCCCTGAATAAGGAAATTGATTGCTCGAAATACCTTGCCCTATCCAGCAACGGATAGGGCAAGCTGAACAGCTCCAAAAGGCTCCAACTGAATCACTATCCCTTGGCTAGGATTTAAGGCAATAATTTCCAAGCCCCCTTCGGCAAGAGTTTCGCTCGTGATGTAACTCTTGTAGCAGTTCAATGCTTCAAGGATTTTTGCAGGCGCCTGAGCATCGACTTCGATGCGAATCCGATCGGAGACTTCGAAACCTTTTTCTTTTCGCAGATTCTGGATGCGGTTGACGAATTCACGTGCAATGCCTTCGAGTATCAATTCTTCGCTCAGATGGGTGTCGAGTGCGATCGAAATGAGACCGTTCGACTCGACTGCAATTCCCTCCGCCGCTTCGGTAACAATTTGCACGTCTTGCGCGGTCAGCGAAAATTTCTCTCCTTCGATTTCCAAATCGACCGAAGAACCTTCGCGCAATTTCCAAATCTGATCGGAAGAGAGATTGGCAATCGCGGGCTGCAATGGCTTCATCAACTTCCCAGCTTTTTTCCCAAGCACGGCGAAATTTGGTTTGGCTTTCAACGCAAAAAGTTTGCTATCGCCGTGCAAAACTTCCACCTGCTTTACATTGAGCTCTTCTTTAATCTGATCGAGAAACTGTTCGATATTTGCACCATGTACAGTGAGCTTTGACAAAGGCTGACGAATTCGAATCGAAACTCTCTCGCGCACGACGCGACCCATTTCGGTCACTGCAAGTACATCTCCCATTTTTTTCTCGAGAACCTCATCAATCGCTGCGGGATTTGGCTCGGGATAATTTTCTAAATGAACGGAACCGACACCTTCCCCACCGAGACGATGCCACATCATTTCGGCGAAGAATGGAGTGACCGGCGCGATCAATTTCGAAAGAGCAGAAAGCGTTTCGTAAAGAGTGTCGTAGGCGCGTTGTTTGTCCTGCGCCTCTTCGCTCTTCCAAAAACGGCGGCGATTTCGGCGGATATACCAATTGGAAAGTTCGTTTAAGACAAAGCCCTCGATACGTCGCAGCGGTTCATTGAGATCGTAGCGATCAAAACCGGCGCGAACTTCGCGAATAAGAGTATTCAATCGAGAAATAATCCAACGATCGATTTCAGGCCGCTCGGCGAGAACCGTGTGTTTCGACTTGGGATCGTAGCCGTCGATATTGGCGTAGAGCGCAAAAAAGTTGAGCGAGTTCGACAAGGTTCCAAAGAATCTTCGGCGCGTATCGGTAACGGCTTCCGCATCGAAGCGCTTGGGCAAATGCGGCGCGCCACTGGCGAGCAAATACCAACGAATCGAATCCACTCCGTCTTTTTCAATCGCTTTCCAGGGATCGACAATATTCCCCAGACGCTTGCTCATCTTGCGACCTTCTTTGTCGAGCAAGAGTCCGTTCACAACGCAGGCTTTATAAGCAGAGCTCGTTTCTTTTTTTGTCGCGAGAGGAATTTTCCGATCGCCGTCGACTGAAGTGAGAAAGGTCGCAATCGCATGCAAGGTGTAAAACCAGCCGCGGGTTTGATCGAGTCCTTCGGCAATGAAATCAGCAGGGAATTGTTCCTGCAGCAATTGCCGACTTTCTTCCGTGAACGGCCAGCGATACTGCGCATAGGGCATCGCACCCGAATCAAACCAACAATCGATGACATATTTCACGCGCTGCATCGAGCCTTTGCACTTTTCGCAACGCAAGGTGACGGTATCGATATAGGGACGATGTAGATCTTCGGGGATTGCAGTATTCGCGCGTTGTTTCAAAACGGCGAGAGACTCCATACAAACACGTTCTCCACAAGAGCATTCCCAAATCGGTAAAGGCGTTCCCCAATAACGTTCGCGAGACAAAGCCCAGTCGACATTATTTTCGAGCCACTCACCGAAACGACCCTCTCCGATTTCTTCGGGCACCCACTGAATTTTCTGATTCGCCGCGATCATCGCGTCTTTGTAGGCGGTGGTTTTCAAAAACCACGCCGGATTGGCGAAATACATCAACGCTGTGTCACAACGCCAACAGAAAGGATAATTGTGCTGCACTGTGTCACGGCGGAAGAGATTCCCCTGTTGTTTTAACTTTTCGAGAACGAGTTTGTCCGCGTCTTTGAAAAATTGTCCTTCTGGAAAACCGGGCCAAATTTGTTTCATGCGCCCATCGGCGCCAACGGCTGCAACAACCGGCAGGCGATCTCTTAGTGCGACTGAATAATCGTCCGCACCATAGGCAGGCGCCATATGCACAATGCCCGTTCCATCTTCAGAAGAAACAAAATCTCCAGAGCGTACGGAAAAGAGATGTTCCTCACTCGGCTCGTAAAGTCCCGTTGCGAGAGTGAATTGTTTCGCGGGCCCTTCGATGAGAGGAAAGAATTTCTTCCCGACTAAATTTTTTCCTGGAATGGTTTCGAGGATCTCCGCCTTGGGGAAAAGTGCCGCCGCGCGTCCCTGCGCCAAAACGAGAATTTCTCCTTCGTGGCGGATTTTCACATAGTTGAGAGACGGTGAAACTGCGAGTGCGACATTGGAAGGCAAGGTCCAAGGCGTTGTCGTCCAAACGAGAAAAGAAGTGTTTTCTTCGCCGACGATTTTGAAACGGATATACACCGAAGGATCTTGCACATCGCGATAGCCACCAGGCTGACCGAGCTCGTGACTTGAGAGTGCCGTGCCGCAGCGCGAGCAATAAGGCAAAACCTTATAGCCCTGATAGAGCATGCCCTTCTCATAGAAACGCGAAAGCAAATACCAAACCGATTCGATGTACTCGTTCGAGCAGGTGATATAGGGATTGCTGTAATCGAGCCAGAAAGCGATGCGCTCAGAAAGCGCCTCCCAATCTTTCTTATAGGTAAAAATAGACTCGCGGCAGAGCCGATTGAATTCGGCAATCGATGCGTTGGCGTCGCCTTTTAGTGATTCGATTTGTTTCTTGCCACTGATTCCGAGTTTCTTCTCGACTTCAAGCTCGACAGGAAGTCCATGCGTATCCCAACCCGCCTTGCGCACGACTCTCTTGCCCATCATGGTCTGATAGCGAGGGAAGATGTCTTTGATCGTTCGCGCGAAGAGATGATGAATACCGGGCTTTCCATTCGCCGTCGGAGGTCCTTCAAAAAATACAAAGGACTTCGCGGTTTTTCTCTGTTCAATAGATTTTTCAAATACCTTCGCGAGACGCCAGAAATCGAGCACCTTGCGTTCATGGCGATCAGGAGAATTTAAATAAGAATCAGGGATTTTTTCAAAACGCGCCATCTCTACCATTTCCACCGAGAGAGTTGATCGAGTACTGCATGGGCCGCTGCGAGTGCGCGCCGACCATCTTCACCTGTGACTGGAGCATCCACACGACGACGGGCCGCATCGACAAAGGCCTCGAGCTCAGCTCGCAGAGGTTCAGGACCACCGCCATCCATGCGCATTTCCTTCATCTGAATCAAACCACTAAGAAAAAACTGCTGTGGATTCATCGCTGCCGGATCTAATTTTGCGAGTTCCTTACGTTTCTCATCGAAATGCGGACCTTTTTTCACTAACAGTGCATAGTTCTTTTCAAAATCGAGCGCAACATAGCCCACCGAAGAAAAAACGCGCAGCCTTCGCATCGGAGTCAAAGAAACACGACTGGCAGTCAAATTTGCAACGGCCCCATTCTTAAATCGCAGACGAGCGGAAACGACGTCTTCGCGATCGGTGAGCATGGCCCCACCGACGGCATCAATCGATTCAATTTCAGAATCGACAAGCTTCAACACTAAGTCGAGATCATGAATCATGAGATCGAGCACAACACCAATATCCATGGAACGCGGCTTGAACGCCGCGAGTCGGTGCGACTCGATAAATCGTGGCACAATTTCGAGATCACGAATCGCTTGAATCGCGGGATTGAATCGCTCGACATGTCCCACGGCGAGAGTCGCGCCGGATTTACGCGCTGCCGCGATTAAACGATCTGCTTGTTCCAACGTGGTCGCGATCGGTTTCTCCACCAAGGCCGAAACGCCACGTTCCAAAAAAGGAAGCGCGACCTCTAAATGCCCGACCGTGGGAACCACGACACTGACTACATCTAAATCTTTGGGAAGCTGAGAAACATCTCGAAACCACGCACAGCGACAACGCTCGCCAATTTCTTTCGCTCGCGCTTCGTCAGAATCGACGACTGCAACTAGATCAACTCCTGGAATTTCTCGATAAATCCGTGCGTGGGCTTTACCCAAATGCCCCACACCAATCACTGCTGCTCGCAAAGTTTTTTCGCTCACGAGGCACTCGTAGAAGGAGCCGGGATTCGAAGTGTTTCTAGATAACGACCTTTTTTACTTACCGCGCTGCGCTGGAGGAATTCCGCTAAACGACGCAACTCGGGACCACTTTTCTTGGAATCAAGAATGCGTTCAATCGTTTCGCTGCGATGTCGAGGGTCGTGATAGATTTTTTTGAACGCTTGGCGCAATCCTTTAATCGCATCTGCTGTAAATCCACGACGCTCTAAACCAACAAGATTAACGGTTCGCGGTCTTGCCGGATGTCCTTCCGTCACCATGAAAGGCGGAGCATCTTGCACAATGCGAGTCAATCCACCGATATAGGAGTAAGCCCCAATGGTTGTGAACGGATTCACCGCCGCACCCCCATTGAGAATCGCATATTCTTCGATTCGACAATGTCCGCCGAGTAGCACATTGTTTCCTAAAATGACTCCATCTCCAATTTGGCAATCATGGCCAATATGCGCACAAGCCATCACCAAACAATTACTACCCAAAGAAGTCACTCCACCACCGAAGGCCGTTCCCTTATTCATGGAAACAAATTCGCGAATCGTATTGCGATCGCCAATGCGCAGCTCGGTGGGCTCTCCCTTATATTTCAAATCTTGTGGCTCTTGTCCGAGAGAAACGTGGTTATAGATTTTGTTCTCCGCACCAATACTAGTTTTCCCTACGACCACAGAATGCGTTCCGATTTTGCTGCGATCTCCAATTTTGACTTCGGGTCCGATCACGCAAAACGCGCCGACACTGACTTCAAAACCCAGCTCTGCGCCAGGATAAACAATCGCCGTAGGATGAATATTTGCCGACATCAAATCACGCATCAATCATGGTGAACATCAACTCGGCCTCGGTCACAATTTTATTATTCAATTTTGCAATTCCTTGAACCTGTCCTACGTCCCGTTTCAATTTCAGAGCTTCAACTTCGATTCGCAACTGATCGCCAGGGCCAACCGTACCGCGCAATCGAACCTTATCAATCGCCCAAAGCACAGCCAGTTTGCCGGTATTCTCCAGCTTTCGCAATAAAAGCACTCCAGAGAGCTGTGCCATGGCTTCAAGAATCAAAACTCCCGGCATCACAGGCGCGCCTGGCCAATGGCCTTGGAAAAAAGGTTCATTGATCGTCACGTTCTTAATTCCAACCGCGCGGCGATAGCCATCGACTTCGATCACCCGATCGATCAACAAAAACGGATAACGATGCGGCAGAATGCGCATGACTTCGCGGATGTCGAGTCCCGTATCGTGTTTGATCTCGCCGCGGTTCTCTCTTTCTTCCATCAATTCGACCATGCGCTTGACGAGCTTCGCATTTGCCGAATGCCCGCTCTTGGTCGCAATGATGCGCGCGTTGATCTCCGCGCCTGCCAAAAACAAATCGCCGATGAGATCGAGAACCTTATGTCGCGCATATTCATCAGAAAAACGCAACGGCGGCATTTTCTGAGGATCTTTCAATACAATGGTGTTCTCTGCAGTAGCCCCTTTACCCAGGCCTTTCGATTTCAGATATTCAATTTCTTCCTCGAGCACAAAGGTACGCGCAGGCGCAATCACATCGCGATAGTCATTGGGATCAAGCTGATAGTGAATCGTGTGCGAAAGCAGAGTGGGATGGCCAAAGTTGTATTGAATATGCAGCCCCTCTTTTTCCGTCGGAAGCGCCACGAGGGAAACGCCGTTTTCCTCGACGTAAATCGGAGTATCCACGCGAAAACTTTTCTTCGGAGCCTTTTGATCAACCAAACCCGCTGCCAAGAAAGTGTCGACAATTGGACGTGCTGAACCATCCAGGCTTGGCAACTCAGGGCCGTTGATTTCTATTTCTAAATTGTCCAGACCTAGACCATGACATGCGGAAAGAACATGTTCGACGGTATCAATTTCTACTGGTCCCGATTTCAAAGTCGTTCGTCGATTGGTAGGCCCAATCGAAGTTGAATCCGCCGGAATCACTGGGGAATCTGGCAAGTCCACTCGAGTGAAAAGAACTCCATGGTCAATCGGAGCGGGTTTGAAAATCGCGCGAATGGGAATTCCGGTATGCAGACCGAGACCTGAAATTTCTACTTGGGTTTTGAGAGTTCGCTGCTGTCGAGTCATGAACGTTTTTTCTCGAGTTTCTCGATTCTTCGTTTCAAATTTCGCAACTCTTCCGCTTGCTCACTCAATTTACGAAATCTTGCAGAGCTTTTGATCCATTCTCGAAATGGGATTGCGGGAACGCCTGCAAGCTCTTCTCCCGGTGCAGCATCCTCCATCACTCCAGAGCCACCTGCAACCTTGGCTCTATCCCCAACGCGAATATGCCCCGAAACGCCCGCCTTACCCGCCAAAATCACATAATTCCCAATTTCTGCGCTCCCTGAAATCCCCACTTGCGCAATGAGGAGAGAATCATGTCCTATCTGAACGTTGTGCGCGACGTGAACGAGATTGTCGAGCTTAGTTCCTTTGCCAATTCGCGTGTTCCCAAAGCGTCCGCGGTCAATCGCACAATTCGCACCGATCTCGACATCGTCTTCAATTTCAACGCTTCCGCATTGAGGAATTTTTTCCCAATGTCCTTTGACAAATTCAAAACCAAATCCATCGCTGCCAATCACAGCTCCACAATGCACGATCACTCGATTGCCGAGGCTGACTCGTTCGCGAATGCAAACCTGTGGATACAAAACGCAGTGCTCTCCGATTTTTGAATCTGGGCCAAGAAAAACTCCGCTGTGGATTTCACTATTGGCTCCAATTTTTACATTCTCTCCAATCACCGCAAAGGCTCCCACGCAAACATCACGGCCGAGCTTGGCGCTTTTAGCTACTTCTGCTTGTGGGTGAATTCCTTTTTTCAAAACGAAAGGTTCTGGGGCAAAAAGTGAAATCACTTTTGAAAAAGCGAGATTGGGGTTTTCAACTTTCACCCAGGCAATATCTTTTCGAGTAGGCACAAAGTCTTTCGAAACGATCACTGCGCTGGCACGAGTGCTGCCCAAAGAATTTTTGTATTTAGGATTTGCGAAAAAACTGATTTGCCCTGCGCTCGCTGAACTCAAATCCGCCGGACCGTGAATGAGAATCTTCCCGTTTCCAGTCAGCTGACCGGAAACTTTCTTCGCAATTTCTGCCAGTGAGATCTCCACGATCTGGAAAGTTTATTGGCTATTGTTGAGCAGCTTGATGATCTGCCCAGTGACATCCAAACTCGAATCGTAATAGAGCACTTGTCGCAGAGAGATTTTCATCGAACGCTCTTGCAGCTCTTCTTCTTCATGGCCGAGATCTTTTTGCACGACGAACACCGCTTTGAGTCCGTTCGCTTCGGCATATTTTTTTACCGCAGCGCGAATATCGTCATAGGCTGCAATCAACAATTGCAATCGCTTCTTATCTCTCTCTTTGAAAAAGAAATCTCCTTCGCGCTGCAATTTGAGTTGTTCAATCTCCAACTCCATCGCTTTCTGAGCGTATTCTTGAGAGTTGCGATTGAGCGGAGCAAGCTCACGTTTCTTTTTGGCAAGCTCGTCTTCTCGACGTTGAAATTCAGCAAGCTGAGCAGCGGAGGATTTCTGGTGTAAATCCTGTTCCTTCTTAGCCTTCTCATAGGAAGCAACGACTTCGTTGATATCCACAAAGCGATAAGGAGGAAACTCTGTGGAAACCTGGGAAAAAGCTGGCATTGGGATCAATGCGCCAAAGGCTAGAACGCATAACAAAACAGTCGCAAAAAGTACTCTCATTAAACACTCCTAAAAAGAAGCACCCATAATCGAGAAACTAAACGATCGCCTCGAATCCTCCTCCTTCGACAAAAAGGGTACGCCGTAATCCAAAGCAATCGCCAATTGAGGCAAAAACGGAAATTTGATTCGCACGCCCGCTCCTGCGGAAAGTCTCCACTCGTTCAAAGCGTCGTCGTGAACATCCAAAGCCAAAGTTCCCGAGTCGACGAACAACACTCCCCTGACCCACTCCGCTTCAGCTAAGCCGTCTGCAAAAGGAGTCGAGTAAATGGGAAACCTCAATTCCGCACCCGCTAAAGCCAGAACCTCACCTCCACTAGGATGCCCCGTTTCCATGGGCCCAACACCGCGATAGGTAAAACCGCGAATGGTTTCTGGTCCACCGGTAAAGTAACGCACAGGAAAAGGAACATTTGGCGAGTCGGCGAACGAGTTAGAGTAACCGAAGCTCCCACGCATCAAAAGAGTGTAGGGTCGGCCCCTTTCGTCTCGACCCACTGGGAAGAAGTAACGCCCGCTAAGACTCGTTTTGTAATAATCAAAATCCGCCCCCAAAAAACTGCCTCCTAATTCCGTGCTGAGCTGCATGCTATAGCCAGAAGTCGGGTCGAGTGGGACGTCGAGATCGGAATGAACAAGATCGACTCCCATGCTGCGTAAGGAATTGGCTCCTTCCAAGGCTTGTAAGAACTGAGAAGCGTCGGGCGCGACATCGGAATAATCGATCAATTCATTGCGCAGATTCAGGAAAGTGGCCCATTTTTCTGTCCAGTTTTTCCCAAAGACAAGATTCAAACCCGTGCGTTCTTCGTCAACTTCCTGATAAAAACGGAGTCTTCGAAACAAGTTGAAATCAAAAGAAGTCGTTTGTAAATGATCTCCGAAAAGATCCGGCTCGCGAAAGCGAAGATTGTAATTGGAAATGCGAGTTCCTGGAGAAAGTGAAAGAGTCAACTCTTGCCCAGCTCCTGTGAACGCCGTTCCATCGAAAATCTCTTGGAAAGTATTGCCGAGAGAACTGGGGGTCTTAAAAAGATCAAAGTTGTTCTTTTGTAGTAGAAGGTTGGCGAAGAGCCCTTCCACGCTACTCACTCCTCCGCCAATGATAAAGCGCCCGGTCTCGCCTTCACTGACTTGCAGAATCATGTCTTTCTGCGCGGGATCTCCGGTATCTGCAAAGGAATAGCGAATGCCAGGATAGCCGCGCTCATCTCGAAAATAATTCGTGCTGTTCAAACGAGAAATGGAACGAGCGAGCTCGGCGGTATTGGCATATTCTCCGGGAAAGAAGGTCAGCATGCGGCGAATGACTCGATCCTGAGTCGCGCGATTGCCTTGGATTTGAATGTCGCGGATTTTGATCTTTTTTCCTTCGTG
>CAZMYG010000094.1:0-11494 GCA_964570465.1 uncultured Planctomycetales bacterium | reverse complement strand
TTGAACCCAAAGCAGCGTTGCTCATCGCTCGGCGAGCGCGTGGCATTCCGCGTATTGCAAACCGTTTTCTACGACGAGTCCGAGATTTGGCCCAAGTGAAAGGGGCTCCAAAAATCAGCGAAGCTCTAGCGGAAGAAGGTTTGCAAATGCTCGGCATCGATTCCAAGGGATTGGAAAAACTCGATCGCGATATTCTCTCAGCCATTGTGCGATTGGGGGGTGGTCCCGTGGGATTGAAAACTGTTGCCGCCGCAGTGGGCGAAGAAGAACAAACCATAGAAGAAGTTTATGAGCCATTCTTAATCCGCGAAGGCTATCTCGAAAAAACTCCTCGTGGCCGCAAAGCAACCCCACTTTGTTATTCCTTGCTCGGTTTGAAATCTCGCGAAGCCGGAACACTGTTTTGATCTGGACTTTTTTACTCCTACCTTTTCTTCTTCTCGAAAATCGTGTCAGTATTCTGCTAGAAGACCACGATCGCAGCGCACAAGTGCAAATCAGTGGTGAAGGCCCTGTACAAATCCAAGGGAGTTCCGGACCAAGCTACTTATTAACAAAAGGCGCAAAGGCTCAGCTCACACCGAGCGAAGAAGGAATTCGTTGGGAGAGCAAACTGTTTCGAGGCGCTCTGCTTCGCATCACTCCAGAGAAAAATTCGCTGATTCGTGTGGGCAGCAAACGATATCGGGGAACTGTACGTATTGAAAAACTCTCGGCAAAGCAATTGCGCGTTTTTAATGAAGTCGATCTAGAAAATTATCTCCGCGGCGTCGTCGGCTCTGAAATTCCAAAAGACTCCGCTCACGAAGCGCTTTGTGCACAAGCCATCGCCGCGCGTAGCTACGCGCTCGCTGAGTTAGCGCTTCGAAGCAAAAACTATCTCTCGGACGGCGTGGCAAGTCAGGTTTATGGAGGAGTCGACGCGGAGGATCCACGCACGGATCGCGCGGTCGCTGCGACATCCGGTTTAGTCATTCAATATGCCGGAGAAGGTTTCATGACTTATTTTCATTCCACTTGTGGAGGACACACGGGGGATCCTTTGCAAATTTTGGGTGAAAACACCTGTCCCCCACTGCGCGGAGTTTCCTGTGGTTATTGCTCTGCAAAAAATTCCAAGTACTACTCATGGAAAGCACAAATTCCAAAATCGGCCATCGACTCGGTGATGAAAAACAAGAAACTAGGAACTCGTTTCACAGCTTTGTCCGCAGCAAAAAAAGACCCCTGGGATCGCTGGACTCAAGTCAAACTCCAAGGCATTGAAAAAGAGGGTGTCTTGCGCGGAGATCTATTTCGTGCCGCAATTAACGAACGACTCGATGCGCCTAACAATTTGCGCAGTCTTTTCATCACGGAATTGCAGGACAATGGCGATTCTTTGACCGTGCAAGGTCGAGGTTGGGGGCATGGAGTTGGCATGTGTCAAATCGGGGCCATTGAAATGGCCAAGCTCGGTTTCACTTATGAACAAATCCTCGGACATTATTATCCTGGAGCAAAATTGTCTCCTCTAGCTCAACGTTGAAAACGATTTCTTTCCAATCCGTTGCTCAAGACAAAAACTCGCGTGCTCGCAGAGCGCTGATTACAACTCCCCATGGTTCTTTCGAAACCCCAGCTCTTCTGCCAGTGGGCACCGTGGGCACAGTCAAAGGTGTGCTTCCCTCTCAATTAAAAGAACTCGGCATCAACGCCATTCTCGCCAATACCTATCACTTACATCTGCGACCCGGCGAAGAACGAATTCAGAAACTCGGAGGACTACATCGCTTCATGGGTTTTGAAGGCTCGATCGTCACCGACTCCGGTGGCTTTCAGGTTTTTTCCCTCGCATCGCGGCGCAAAATCGACGAGGACGGAGTGACCTTCGCTTCTCATATTGATGGCGCACAGATTCGATTGACCCCAGAGATTGCTATAGAGATTCAACAAAAGCTTGGCTCCGATATCGCCATGCCTTTGGATGAATGCCCCCCTTATCCTTGTCCACCTACAGAATTAGAAACTGCTGTAGAAAGAACAATTCGCTGGGCGAAGCGTTGTCGCGCGCGACAAATTCAATTTCTCAATGAAGGCTCGAAGCAGGCTTTATTTGGAATTGTTCAAGGTGGAGTCGATGAGAGACTTCGAAAACGTTGCGCAGAAGAATTACTCGCTTTGAATTTTGATGGCTATTCCATTGGCGGCGTGGCGGTCGGTGAGGAAAAACCATTGATGCAACAAGCTGTCGATCTCTGTATTGATCTGCTCCCCAAAGAAAAACCGCGCTATCTCATGGGTGTAGGGACTCCTGAAGACATACTCATGGCCGTAGAACGCGGAGTCGATTTCTTCGATTGCGTCGCTCCCACTCGCAATGCACGCAATGCCTTGGTCTACACTAGTGAGGGAAAACTTAAGCTACGAAACGCAGTACATAGTGACGATTCCCGTCCTCTCGATTCACAATGTGATTGTCCTGCATGCAAAAATTTTTCTCGCGCTTATCTTCGTCATTTGTTTCTCGCAGAAGAAATGCTCGGTCCTATGCTCGCAACTCTTCACAATCTGAGATTCTTTTCTCAATTCATGAAGGAAGTTCGCGAATCGATTTCTTCAGGAAGTTTTGCTTCTACGGCGAAAAAATGGCGCGAGATCTATCGTTTCGAAACAGAATAGCAAACGCTACTGATAGACAATTCCAATCCCTTTCACAGTAGGCGATAAATTTGTTTCGCTGTTCGCGACAAGACGCACGCGCATTTGCAAATACTGCCTGCCAGTCAAACTCGTGATGTCATGAGTCCAATCGGTCAGATCTTGGATCGGAGTCAAAGGCGTTGTACAGTTAAAAACACCATTTGAAAAAGGAGTGTCGCAGTTTCCATAAGGATCGAGAGCATTCGCATTCCTGGCAACAGAACTGTCGGTGTTAATCAAAGTCGCCGCGCGAAATTCGACCAGAATCTCCGTTCCCTCAGGACGATCTACAACCGCAGGCTCAACAACAACACCACCGTAAACAGGATTTGTGTCTTCTGTATCTATCCAGCGTGAATGGAAAATCGAAGTGTTGTTCTGCAAATCCAGCACTCCCCAATAGAGGATTGGATCATGAGAAGCTGTTTCTGCTTGAACTCCTGGATTGAAACCACCTCTTGGGTTTTCCCAAACGCTGGGATTGTTCGGAGTCACTACACGTTGGAAACCAGAATTGGCTCGATACCCTTGTGAAAAAATTCGCGAAGCAGGCAAAGTCGGTTGATTCAAAGGCGGATTTTGATCCCCGCCTTGATTCGTGTTGTACATGAAGGAAGTCGCTAATCCATTTCCTCCCTCTCCTTCACCGGGATAACAACGAAACTCCATCAGCAGAGGTAAAGCAATGGAAGGAAAAGAAGCGGAAGGCGCGGCTCCACCACTACTGGGATGAAAGTTGTAGCTACGCGTTGGAGTCAGTTGCACGCGGCAGAACTCGGTCGAATCCATCCCCTCAATTGGATTGAGAGCCAAACTGCCACAGATGGAACCTTGAAGATCGATATGAGCATTCGTGATGTTGGCATAGCCCCCACCGAGAAAGGGATTTCCTAAATTGCTCCCAGAGCGTTCAATCATGGTTAAGTCTCGCCAAGTCACTGTTCTACTGAATCCTTTTCCGTCAGAGTCTTCGAAAGGAATGTAGTCATGTGCTCCGAGTCGATAGATTTTGCTGGGATTGATGAGAAAGGGCGATGCATCGAGCACAGAATTTGTGACATCAAAACCCTGATCTTCCGCTTCCGGATCATCAACTCTACGAGGTCTCCCCATACCTACCTGTTCCCCCGCGCGAATGTATCTTGCGGTTTCAAATACTTGATTCGCAAAATATCGCCGTGGCCCGCTTCCTTCTGTCACTCCACCTCCAGCACCATCTGTATTTGAGTTGCTTGTATTAAAACCCGTGTTTTGCCAAGGCCCAGTCGTGTTCAAGGTGTCGACTTGCACAATCGGGGAATAGAGGGAATGGCCCATCAGAATTTGGAAACGATCAAACTGATCAGCAAAAACGGTTCCGCCAAACGGAGACCAACTAAAACCTTTGATATCGACATGCCAAGTATCTTTCTCATCAAGATGAGGTCCTTGACCGCCGACTTCTCCTACGGGGATTTGTCCTCCAAATACATCGTGATAGCGATAGAGAGTCATCATTCGCGCACCTAGAGGAACAAAAGGAGTTTGCAAACCCGCTGGTGTGACATTCATGGCGCCGATGAAAGTCTGCGTGTCATCCATGATGCGTCGATAAGGAGTTGCGGCTCGCCCTGTGATTCCTCCGTGTGGAATCACAAATCTACCCTGACCGCTTCCGCTCAACACATTGGTTTCAGGAGAAACAAACACTTCATCTTCATTGAGATCGATTGACTTGAAACGGAATACACGCACATTCGTCGTTTTGTTTGCTTCATCTAGATCTACTGTCATCCCCTCGATGCGAAAATCTTCTGTTAGGTTAAGAGCGTTGCCTGCTAGGTCACGAATTCCTTCAGAACCGGACACTGGATTTCCCCAAACCAGATGCAAGTCATAAGTTTTAGTGTCATTGAGTTCCATGAGAGGAGCAAAACGAAAACGTTTGCGATCGACGCTGGGAATAATCTCTCCAACCACAAAGCTATCCCATAACGCCCCGTGATCACTCGCAGCTAAACCAAGATCTGTAATGAGATTTGTATCGTCCGGATCTACGGAATCGTCCAGATCGACATCCCGATTCGTAATCGCAAAAGTACGGAACGGAAGCACCGAAGAAGCCTTGATCGCCTCGCT
Source organism: uncultured Planctomycetales bacterium (assembly GCA_964570465.1). Classification (GTDB taxonomy): domain Bacteria; phylum Planctomycetota; class UBA1135; order UBA1135; family CAZMYG01; genus CAZMYG01. The sequence continues at coordinate 6,694 of CAZMYG010000094.1, read as the reverse complement.
GAATTCCACCGTGAAAGTGGAATCGATATTGAGCCATTCTTCTGTAGGGGCAACATTTTCATTGATTGGGCCAATCGTGAGAAAGCACGGTTTCAAATCGCCGTGAACCAGCTCGCGATAAGGCGTTTTATAAAATCCCGCTCCTTCAGAAAAACTGCCTGATAGTACTAAGACATCAACGGTATTGTTGATGCCCGTCGAGACAATAGATTTCACTAAACCAAAAGAACTCCCTTGAACTAACACATCTTCATTCACAGGAATTAAGTCCTGACAAAAACTGAAATTGATAGAAAAAGTAATTCTCTGCCTCGAAGGTTGAAGACTCGAAGGATTTTGCACATTAGAGATACTTATCGCTTGAGTGCCCAGAATTTTGGGTGGGTCGCTGTCGATCAAAAAACCTCCATTCGCATCAATATCTCCCCCACTGCGATAACGTCGGTTGATAGCACCCGTGCTCGAAAGAGTGGGATTGTTGACTGCTGCGACTGCTTGTCCGTCTTTACTCTTGAGCACGACATTTTGCCCAATGAGAGGATTCACGTTCGTAGGAAGATACAGATCCAGGTTTCCATCCGCCTCACGAACGCTCCGAGGAAAACCAATCGGATTCACGGCAAGTCCTGTAGAAATATTTTCTAGATTGGAAATCGTCGGTTTGAAAATGATTACCGAGCTGTCTGTCAGATCTGGATAGAAAACACCATAAAAGGGCAGGGCTGGCGGATTCCCGGCTAGGAATTTCACAGTGTTTGAACTCAAAGTTGTGAAATCGATGGGCAAATTGAATTGCAATTTCAATGCAGCATTACTAGGAATCACTCCAAAACCAATTTGATCGTCGGGGCCACGAACGGTTGGTGTAACCAAAGTGGAATTTCCAGAGGAATCGTGATCGAACAATTGGATCGCTTCTTTATAGAGAGTAGTTCCTTTATTGGGAATCAACTGCAATTCAGTAATTTCCGTGATGGGATTACTGACTACTGTGAAATGAGTGCTATTGTTCGAAAGAGTCGGAGAAACTACTTTTTTGCCTAGTAAATTCCCATTGTTATCGAGAATCTCTGCGAGACGTCCCCAACTCAAAGAAACCAAGGTGAAATTATCACCAAACCCTTTAACCGTTGCGCTGCTACTGCCTCCACCACCACAAGAAGTGAAAACGAAATACAACATCAAAAATGCAAGCCAAGAATTTTTCATATCTCGCTTTCGAGCAAGCTTGATGCCAAATCAAATTGCCTAGCGAAATTAAGCAAATCCCCATAATCGATAAGGAGATATAGAAAATGAATCGAGCGTTCAATGTTGCAAATTGAGATTAGGATGAGCGAAAACTCTCACGGCCGAGCATTATTGCTCGCAGATCAAAGATCTTTGCTGCGTCGACCTATAACGAAAAAGAAAAACGGCAGACTAAAAAATAATAGCCAGCAAAAAACTCCAGCAATGAGGGCCAAATTTTTCTTTTCTCTAACACTGGATTGATAATTGCATTCTTGTTCGGCGCGCAGTCGTTTCTCTTTGGCATTTGCAGAGTAAGAATCTTCCGGTTGAACGAGAGCTTGTTGATACATCTCCCCCGCTCGACAGGGATTCGATTTCCAAAACTCCAAATCCCCTTCGTAAATCTTGGCTAAAACCGCAGAAGAAAATTGAGAGTGAGTGTTTTTGATCATGCCTTCTGCTGCATTGAGATCACCGACTCGCAAGTAGAGGAAGACCAAGAGCTCGTTCTTCATCGATTCCTGATCTGGCATTTCTTGCAACATTCGCAACGCTGCAAATTCGTCTTGATTCGCCAGGGTCACCACTTCTTGAGTCGTGGATTGGAAAAGTCCCGTTAATGAATAGAGCAAAAGAGAAATCACTCGAAAGCCTTTGCCCCTTTCCACAAAGTCATTCCTTGCAAAATCTCAATTGGAGAATGTTCGTCTTTGAGCACGATGCCCTGATCATCTTGAGAAATCCACCTGGCTCGACCCGGGAATGCCGCATAACCCCAAAGCGATCTTAGAATCGGATCACCCGCTGACTCTGCATGCTTTGATTTCAAAGAAGGGAAGTCGACTAATTTTCGCGAAAAAAAGATTTCGTTACGCGCAGCGCGAACAGGAAGTCCTAATACCTTTTGAAAAATACTGGTCATCGTATTGGAAACGGCCAATCGCACCGGATCCCGTTCTCCCAAACTGCCCACATTGACCGCGAGTACTCCCCCATCTTTTAAGTGATTTTTTGCGGAGAGAAAAAATTCTTGAGAGCAAAGTTGAAAGGGGATTTGCACCTGACCTGCATAGGCATCGACGAGAATCAAATCATAGTGTTCCTTCGTCCGATCCAAAAAAATACGTCCATCTAAACCAGAGAACACTCGTAAATGCGGTTGTGTTGTCTTCTGTAAAGCGAAAGGTTCTCGCGCTAACTCGATCAAGCCCTCATCAATCTCAACACCATCTATTTGCAAAGCAAAGCGCGAGGAAAAAAGCATCTCGTATTGTCGAGCAATCGTTCCCCCAGCGAGGCCGATGATGAGGACTTTGAGCTCTTGTCCTGTTTTTTTTTCTGCCAGATCGGGGGCCAGTAAAAACAAATCGTAATACGCCCCTGTCAGTAATTTCCCTTCCTTCCAAAGCGATTGATAAGAATCCAAGCCCTCATTGATACGAAGTAAGGTTTCCTCACCACGACGAACGATTTGTAAGTACTGATAGGCCGTATCGCTTTCCGCGAGGAGCAACTCGCCATCGGCTACACGTTTGATTGGCTCCGCTCGATGGACAAAGTAGAAACTAGTGGGAATGAACAAAACTAAAAGTGCTAGTGCCTGATTTCTGCTGCGAATGACGAGCAACGCTCCCAGCAAAATCAAAATCAGCCCTGCAAGTAGAAAACTGGCTCTTGTACCCAGCACTGGAATCAAAAAATGTGTTGTTAAAAAAGTTCCGAGCAAGCTTCCAATGGTAGAGAGGGCAAAGACCGCGCCTGCAACGGCACCAACCTGTTTTGATTCCCCTAAAAAACGAATGGCTGTGGGAGAAGAAAAAGAAATCAAAAAGGCGGGAATTCCAAAAAGCAAACAACCAACCGCTAAGGATCCTCCCCACAAAATCACTCCCGCATCTTCTAAACGCAGATTGTCCGGAAAAAAAACGGAGGACGTGGCTTCCACAAAATATGGACTAATTCCCACCCAAATTCCGGCGAATAGTAAAACCCAGCCCAAAGGACGAGGGCTTTGCCAGCGATCTGCGAGCCTTCCCCCAAGAAAATAGCCCAAGGAAAGTGCCGCCAAAATCATTCCGATGACATTGGTCCAAACAAAAACTGAAGATCCAAAATAAGGGGCCAGAGCGCGCACTGCTGCAAGCTCCACGCACATCGTGGAAAATCCGCAAAAGAAAACGATGAGGTAGAGAACGACCCTCAAATGGGCACTCTTGCGGCGCTACTTGGAGCCCGCATCTTGTACGGGTGGTGCATCGAAAGGTTGGGAGGCCACGAAAACAAAACCTGTTCGCGATCCTGCAAAATCGAGAAGATTTTGGAGATTGCGTGGTTTGGTACCTATCCAGGATTTGCCATTGGTCACAACAGTAATTGGTTTGTCTAAATCGAGCAGAGTGTCGTTAAAGAAAAGAAAATAGGAATACACTCCGTTGGCCGTCACTGTGATCTGATTTTTATCGCGATCTGCTTTTGCTTGGATTACTGGCAAGTAGTCTGCAGGCATTCCTTCCGTGCTCTCCCAACGATCCACGCGCAACCAATAAGAGCTACGCGCTGTATTTTTAGGCGGTGAAAAGGTGAGATTAGCGGGATAGTTGTTGCGAACAATTCCTGCTGCCCAACTCGCGATTTTCTCGAGATTCTCTTCTCCCCGAGTCACGTTATTCCAACCCAAAGACTCAACACGACGCGCGAATTCCTCTCCAGAATCCCCTGTCTCAGCTAAATAGCTCGGCATATTAAAATAATTTTCTGCGACTACTTTTCCCAGTTCTCCCTTGCGAGCGATCATGCCTGCAAAACGGGAAGGAAAATAAGAAGCAATGGACGCCGCAGCTCCAGCCCCAGCTCCTTTGCCAACTAGAAAAACTCGATTCAGATCGACATGGGCCTGAGACAACAAACGTCCAAAGCAACTCAAAACAACTCCATATCCCTCTGGTTCCAACCAACTCTTCTGGCTCTCTGGCAATTGCGGGGCGCAGAGAATGAATTGCTCTTGAATGGCATCGTGTTTCCAGGGAGTGAGAGAGTCTTTGGGACTTTCGCCACCGCGTTCAGGAATGATGAGAAGCACGGGCCAAGCGGTTTTGGCATTGTATTTTTTAGGCATGCTAACGGCGTAAGAGCTCTTGACACCTTCACTCAATTGAAACTCTTGAACGCTTTCTGAGCCAGCGGCGAGGCTTTTTGAATAATCCTCTGCCAGATCCAGTACTGTTTCCCAAGGCTTGCAGTATTTCAGTAAGTTATCGACTTTCTTTTTCTTCTCGAAATCTTGAATTTTGGAATACAACTTCTCCAAAGCTTCCGACTCTTTGCTTTCTTGAGCACGCGCAGTGAAGTATTTGTTGATGAGTTTTGCGATTTCTTGAATTTCTGGATCGGAAAGAATTGGTTTCTCTGCCGACTTACTAGGAGCCTGCAATAAAGGCGCAAAAGCGAAAACAAAAACAGCGAATAGAGAGTTCATGACTTACTCCGATCTTGGGGGTTCTGATTATGGTCGAGCCGTGCAAATCCGTAAAGCTTGCGAGACCAGTGCCGCGTCGAGTCCAATTTCAATATTTCTTCTAATTCTTGTCGACCGAAAGAAGAATCTCCCTGCAAACGCAAGAGCACCGCAAGGTTCTCGATCGCTTCCTTCGTTCCTAAAGAAAAAGCTTCTCGAAAACCACTCTTCGCTCTTTCGAAATCTCCCTTTGCTTGAAAGAGCAAAGCCTGTTCGTTGCGCAATTCTCCAGTCTTTGGAAAAAGCGCGATGGCTTCGTCATAGATTTTGACTGCGTCTTCGTAGCGACCGGATTGGCGCAAACAAAGCGCATAGCTTTCGAGCGCATACAACTTTTCGGGATAGGCCCTGTAAAAGCGTTCGAACATCCACAACGCGGATTCAAAACGAAGTTCGCGAACCCAAGTTAATCCCAACTGAAACAGCGCTTTTTGCGCAGCGACTTCTGATTGTCGGGAGAGAATGGCATCGACGGTCTGCTCCGCCTCAGCGATTCGACCTCGTTCTCCAAGAAGTCGAATCTCCTCAATCGAAAGCTCTTGCATCGGAAATAACCAACAGACATAAATCAAAAAGTTCGCAATCATTTGGAAAATAAAACTTCTTGTTTGCCCTCAATCACTTCCCCAATCACATAGGACTCCGTACCTTTCTCACTCAAGGCTTGCTGCAGCGATTTGCTTTCTTCTGGTGGAACAATCAAGACAAAGCCAATTCCCATATTGCAGATATGGAACATTTCTGACTCTTCCACCGTGCCGTCTTTTTGCATGGCTTGGAAAATGGGCAGCACGGGCCAAGTTCCTTTGCGAATGTTTACCGAAACCCCAGGCGGCAAGACTCGCGGGATATTGTCTTGCATGCCGCCTCCCGTGATATGGGCCATCGCGCGAATAGAGAATTGATCCAATAAAGGAAATACCGTTGGGTAATAGGACAGATGTGGTGCCAAGAGCAAATCTCCCAACGTTTCTTTGGAACCAGGAATGGGATCACTCGGCTTAAGCCCTAATTTTTCAAAGAAGACTTTCCTAGCAAGGGAATAACCATTGGTATGTAAGCCAGCCGATGGCAAACCGATCAGTTGATCTCCGACTTTCACTTTTGAACCGTCAACAATCTTTGCTCGCTCAACAACGCCAATGATGAATCCGACTAAATCGTAATCGCCTGCTTTATAGACACCGGGCATTTCTGCGGTCTCTCCGCCGAGCAAGGCACAACCGTTCTCTCGGCAACCAGCGGCGACTCCTTCAATAATGGAAGGAACCAAACCCTTTTGGATTAGGCCTAAGCCTATATAGTCGAGGAAAAAGAGAGGTTTCGCGCCTTGTACAAAGATGTCGTTGACGCAGTGATTAACAATGTCTCGCCCAATCGTGTTGTGCCTGCCCATTTTGACAGCGACCTGGATTTTCGTCCCAACTCCATCGGCGCTCGCAACCAAAACAGGATCTTTGTAGTCCTTGAGAACATCTAAACGGAAAAGTCCACCAAAACCGCCCACTCCTCCGAGCACTCCTGGAGTAAATGTAGACTGAATTTGCGGCATGGAATCATCCAAAGCTTGGTATTTTGCCTCGACGTCAACGCCGGAGTCTTTGTAGCTGACTGCTTTGTTTTTCTCGCTCATCGTGTTAAGAACCCAGTTCCTCGATTTTTCGATTTATAACATAAAGGGCACACTAAAAAACTACCGCGGCCGCGACGACGGCTCTTGGGCCCGGCCGCAAGGCGCCGCCGAGGAGGCAACCCTCCGAAGACGGGTTTCCGACGAGGCGCAACGAAGCGGTCGGGCCCAAGAGCCGTCGTCCCATCGGGTTGCGGCGCGGTCGGCGGGCGGTTATGTTCCGGCTCCTCCGAAACCCATCTTCGGAGGGTTGCGTCGTCGCCGCGCCTTACCGCCCGCCGACCGCGCTCGCAACGCGGCTAGCGGTAGTTTTTAGA
>CAZMYG010000093.1:5398-11645 GCA_964570465.1 uncultured Planctomycetales bacterium | reverse complement strand
GTTGTGTTGAATCGCGCGTTGGGCAAGGCGCGGTGAATCGCTTGGAGAAATTGTGTCGTTTCCGCAACCATGTCGACGCCGTTTACAAATTGAGTTTCTGCCAATTGAGGCATCCAAAAAATGATTTCGATGTTGGCGTCATCGAGAGGGCGTAACGTCTCTTTCAGTATGTCTTCAAGCAAGTCGTAGTAGACTGAAGGAATTACAGTCCATTAGTGAGGCAGAAGCAAGGATTCATTTTCGAGTTAGACCTTGTTCACGCCGGTCATTTGGACGATTTGCCACATATTTTCAGCGACCAAAGCCCAGCTATCGTGATCGGTGATATTCCAAGTTTCTAATGCATCGCATTGAGGAAACGATTGAATGGTTTTAATTCCACCGATGATTTTAATGCCGAACGAATTGGCCGCAGGCACTAAGGAAGGGTAAGTGTATTCCACATTCCCAGGTGTCGTTGTAATCACCATTTCGTGAGTGACCTTGCTCCAGTCCTCGAGTGAAGCAATTGTAAAATCAAGTTGTGTCATTCCTGGAAGAGCGCCGTCTTCTTCAGTTAGGTTGAATGGAGGTCCACTAACCAAATAAGTGGGTAGATTGACTTCGGTCCAAACTCGCAAAGTGGGTTGAACCTGTATGGTGACATCTGCCAGATTGGAACTCACAGTGCCGTCACTGACTTGAAAACTAAACTGATCCAAACCTTGGAAGCCGGGAAGTGGGGTGTAGAGGACTTTTGCTGCGGTTGCATTGATCGTTTCGATTTGCCCCAAACTGCCGTTCGATGTTGGAGTCACAATCGAGAAAGTTAGTGTGTTGCCGTCCACATCTTTTCCCTTGAGCTCGTAGGAAAGGGTTCTGTCCATTTGCCCAAGATAGTTTTTCGAAAGAGCGCTTGGAGCGTGATTTGGGGGAAAGAGATCAGTGTCGATAATTGGGCTTCGCGGGCTACTCGGAGAAAGCGGTTGCAAAGGCGAAAATGCAGGTGTTAGTGAGTTTTGTTGGGAAAGTTTTGTTTGTTTGCCGCTTGGGGAGCTTCCTTCTGCGAAGATTAAGAAAACTGGAAGAAAGGCCCCAAAAGACTTGCCGAGATTGCAGTTAAAATTCCGCATCGAAACACCTCAATTCCCGGCACCTCAAGGATATCACAATATCTTGAGAAAAGACAAATTTGCAATATTCTATATAACTCATTGTCCTTAAGCGGTTTAAAAATCGAATTGCGCCCCCATCCGCCCAGAGTTAGTCTGGGTGCTCTTTTCAAAATCCAACCATGCAAAAAGTCGTCATCACTCACGCGCTTCGTACTCCCATTGGGAAGTTTTTAGGAGTTTTCCAAAGCCTTTCCTCTGTAGATCTTGGAACGACGGCGGTTGCTGGTTTGCTCAAGCAATCTGGAATCAAAGTTGAAGAAGTAGACGAGCTTATTTTTGGCAATGCTCGTCAAGCTGGCGGAGGGCCAAATATCGCGCGACAAGTTGGGATGAGAGCCGGATTGCCGGAGCAAATGCCCGCCTACACTGTGAATATGGCTTGCGGGTCGGGACTAAAGGCGATCGCGAATGCCTGTGAGTCGATTGCTCTGGGACGTTGTGAAATGGTGATTGCTGGCGGCGCCGAGAGCATGACAAATCTCCCGTTTCTCTTGCCGCGAATGCGACAGGGCTATCGCCTAGGAAACGCGGAAGTCGTCGACGCGATGTATAAGGATGGTTTCGTTGATCCGATTGCAGATATGGTGATGGGCGAGACGGCGGAAAAACTCGCGCGAGAAATGAACATCTCTCGTGAAGAGCAAGATCGCTTCGCTCTCGCGAGCCAGCACAAATGTGAGCAAGCGCGGAAAGAAAATCGTTTCGCCGAAGAAATTGTCCCGGTTGAGATTTCTGAGGGAAAAGGCAAGACGAAAACCGTTACAAATGATGAACACCCGCGCGATGGAACGACGATGGAGTCTTTGTCTAAGCTGACCCCAGTATTCGATGCCAAAAATGGCAGTGTCACCGCCGGAAATTCCTCCGGAATTACAGATGGAGCCGCCTCCTTATTATTGATGTCAGCGGAGAAGGCTAAAAAGCTGGGTTTTACCCCGCTCGCCGAAGTGGGGCTTTTCAGTTTTGCTGGGGTGAATCCTTCCATTATGGGAATTGGACCCGTCCCGGCAGTACGCGCTCTGGTCAAGAAAAACGGAATCGAACTCGACCGCTACGACTTGATCGAATTGAATGAGGCTTTCGCTGCACAAGTCATTGCCTGTGACCGTGAGCTGCATTTCGCTGCCGAACGTTTGAATGTGAACGGCGGGTCCATCGCTCTGGGACATCCCATTGGTTGCACCGGGGCCCGGATCACGGTTACTCTGTTGCACGAAATGAAGCGGCGAAAGGCTCGAACGGGCCTCGCCACCTTATGTATTAGCGGGGGCATGGGGATCGCAGCGGCATTTCATCGTATTTCTTAATGTAGGGGCGGGGTTCGTAGACCCGCCCGCAGAATAGAACGGGCGGGTCTACGAACCCCGCCCCTACCGAGGTGTGATATGACAATCAAAAAAGTAGGCGTGATCGGTTGTGGCTTGATGGGACATGGAATCGCTCAGGTCTCTGCGAGTGGTGGTTTTGAAACGGTTGTTTGCGAAACCGAGCAGAAATTTTTGGATTCAGGTTTCAAGCGCATCGAAGGTTCTTTGGCGAAGCTCGTTGAGAAACAAAAACTCACAGCAGAACAAAGCACTCAAATTCGCGGCCGCTTAAAAGGCACGACAAGTTTCAACGACCTGGCGGATTGCGATCTTGTGGTTGAAGCAATTGTCGAGAATCTCGATACCAAAAAGAAACTTTTTGCGGATCTGGGAAAAATCTGCAAGCCCACGACTGTTTTTGCTTCGAACACTTCGAGCTTTCCTATTGGAGAAATGGGTGACGCTTCTGGACGCCCACAGCGAATGGTCGGCCTACATTTCTTCAACCCCGTTCAGCTGATGAAACTCGTCGAGGTTGTACGAACTGCAAAAACAACAGACGAAGTGTTTGCAGAAGTGCGAGCCTTCGGGGAAGCCGTAGGCAAAGTCCCAGTCGCTTGCAAAGACACACCAGGCTTTGTGGTGAATAGACTGCTCGTCCCTTACATGCTCGACGCGATTCGCATGCTCGAGCGTGGAGATGCGAGCAAGGAAGATATCGACAACGCGATGATGTATGGCTGCGGTTATCCGATGGGTCCAATCACTTTGACCGATTATGTTGGGCTCGACACGACGCTGTTTATTGTAGAAGGCTGGCACAAACGCTTTCCTCAAGAGCCGACTTTCGTTCCACCAAAACTCTTGGCGGATTTGGTGAAGAAGGGTCATTTCGGACGCAAAAGCGGTCGCGGTTTTTACGAGTGGGAAGGCGATAAGAAAAAATAGAAACGAGGAAGCATGTTCACAATGTTGACTTTCGGACTGTTGTTGACTGTGCAAGCTGCAACAGACGTGAAAACCGGAGTGGAGCTCTCGGGAAAATATCAACTCGCAGGCAACAAGATCAAAATTACGGCGACTTTCCCAAAACCTGCCGTCGGAGAAGCGGACGATTTCATTGAATTGCGAACAAGCGCTGGTGAGAAAGCTTCTGTAACCCAAGCTCTTGGACCTCAAGTAACAACAGAAGTGTTTGGAGCGGGGCAAAAACGCACTGTCGAATGGACGGTTCCTGAGATTCCAAACGGAACGGCCGAGATTTTTTGGAAATGCGGGGAGCAAGTTGTTGGCCCCGCTACAATCACAGTCATGAAAAAACCAGAACCAATTGATTGGGACAAGGCGGATGCTGCGGCATTGGAGAAAGTCGCGGTGTTGATGGACACCGATCAAGGGCAAATGCTTTTGGGATTCTTTCCCAATAAGGCTCCCAGTACCGTTCGCAATTTCCTCAAGCTAACGAACAAAGGTTTTTATAACGGACTTGGTTTTCATCGAATCATCAAGGGATTCATGATTCAAGGCGGCGATCCCGATGGGGATGGAACGGGTGGCCCTGGATATAGCATCAAAGCGGAATTCAACGACACCCCGCATAAACGCGGAGTGATTTCGATGGCGCGTTCACAAGATCCCAATTCTGCGGGTTCTCAGTTCTTCATTGTTCACGGCGCACATGCAGAGCATTTGGACAATCAATACACGGCGTTTGGCAAACTCATCGACGGTTTTGAAACTCTCGACAAAATTGCCAATGTTCCAGTACGCGGCGACAAGGCGGTCAATAAACCCATCATGAAGCAGGTCACTATTGTCGAGCGACCTGCAGGAGCGAATTAACATGGCCTACGAAAACTTACTTTATGAAGTGCGAGACAATATCGCTTGGATCACGATGAATCGTCCCAAGAAACTCAACGCTCTCAACGATCAGACAATTCGTGAGCTCTATCATGCCTTCACGATTGTCGGCACTGATGCCAATGTGCTCGGAGTGATTATCACCGGTTCAGGGGATAAGGCATTTATCGCAGGCGCAGATATTGAAGAACTCGCCAAGATGGGGCCAGTCGACGGGAAGAACAAATCCTTACTCGGCCAAGGTGTTTTGAATTTGATGGAAACCGTTGGCAAGCCCGTAATCGCTGCGATTAATGGTTATGCGCTTGGTGGCGGTTGTGAATTAGCTCTCGCCTGCACTTTGCGAACTGCAAGTGACACGGCAAAGATCGGTTTGCCCGAAGTGACCTTGGGCATTATTCCCGGATACGGCGGCACTCAACGTTTGGCTCGAGTGGCCGGTCCCGGAGTTGCGCGTGAGTGGGTTTTGACTGGTGAATTGTATTCTGCAGAAGAAGCACATCGTGTGGGCGTAGTGAATCGCATTTATAAAGCGAACGAGTTACTACCCAAAACCGAGGAGTTGATGAGAACCATTCTCTCTCGCGGACCGGTTGCGTTGCGTTTTGCTTTAGAAGCAGTACATCGCGGTTGCGATATGACTCTCACCGAGGGGCAAAAAATTGAAGCGGATCTTTTTGGGCTCATCGCCACGACGAGCGACATGAAGGAAGGCATGCAGGCTTTCCTCGAAAAACGAAAGCCGAAGTTTACAGGTAATTAAATGAAAGAAATTGTCATTGTCGGTGGGGCGCGAACCGCGATGGCGGAGTATGTCGGGACTCCGGGTTTCGGTTTGTTCAAAGATATTAACGCGAATGAATTGGGTTCTCATGCCATTCGTGGCGCTTTGGAAAATGCCAAGGTTTCTCCCAAACTCGTTCAGCATGTCGTGATGGGTAATGCATTGCAGACTTCCGTCGATGCGATTTACGGAGCGCGTCACGCGGCATTGAAGGCGGGAATTCCGATCGAAGTTCCAGCGCTAACGGTGAATCGTCTTTGCGGTTCAGGAATTCAATCTCTGATTTCCGCAGCGCAATTGATGCAGCTCGGCGAAGCCGAAGTGACTGTTGCGGGCGGAATGGAAAATATGAGCCAGGCGCCTTTCTCGGTTTGGGGTTTGCGAGAGGGAGTGCGTTTTGGGACTCAGCCTGTGATGCAGGATTTGCTTTTCGCAGCGTTGCAGGATTCTTATTGCGGTTTTTATATGGCGCAAACTGCGGAGAACTTGGCGAAGAAATTCAGCATCACGCGCGAAGCTCAGGATGAATTCGCCTATCGCAGCCACAAGCTTGGCGCGAAAGCGGTGCAGGAAGGATTGTTTGCTGAAGAAATCGTTCCACTGAAGGTGAAAAAGGGCAGCCAAGAGCTCGAAGTGAAAACGGACGATCACATCAAGCCGGATACTTCGATGGAAAAGTTGGCCAAGCTGCGCGCTTCCTTTGGAAAAGAAGGCACGGTCACGGCGGGCAATGCGAGCGGAATTGTCGATGGAGCAGCGGCTTTGATTTTGACCACAGCCGAACGCGCGAAAAAAGAGGGTTGGACTGCGCAAGCCACACTTCGCGCTTGGGCCGTTGCCGGTGTCGATCCTTCGATCATGGGAATTGGTCCTGTGCCAGCGATTCGCGAATGTCTCAAACGCGCGGGTCTCGCTCAGGACAAGGTCGACTACTTCGAAATCAACGAAGCTTTTTCTGCGCAGTATCTCGCCGTAGAAAAAGATCTCGGACTCAATCGGGAAAAAGTCAATGTGAACGGAGGCGCGGTAGCCTTGGGTCATCCACTAGGAGCAACCGGTTCGCGTTTGGTTTTGACTCTCACTCGTCAGTTGCAGCGTTCTAAAAAGCAATTTGGCGTTGCCTCAGCCTGTATCGGTGG
>CAZMYG010000093.1:0-5298 GCA_964570465.1 uncultured Planctomycetales bacterium | reverse complement strand
GTTCTTTACCTCACGAAGGATGCAGAGTTAATCCGTCGACAATTAAGCGGCGAGCTCAATCTCCAGATGAAGGACCTGCGCATCGAGGATTTACTCGACGATATCAATACCGATGCGATGACTCCTGCCTGGGTTTGTTTCGAATATCGGCCCAAGGAAATCGCGCGCAACGCCTACGCGGGTTTGATTGTCAAAGGAGAAAGACTTTTTCCCCAAGACGCACTCGCCAAGGGCAATTTTGAAGTCATTGTCTCTGGGCTACGCAAAGGAGTTGGCTCTTCGCGGGAAACCGCGGCTCAAGCGGAAAAATATTGCGGGATCAAAATCGCCATCGCCGCTTCCTTTGCACCAATTCACGCACGCAATCATCTCAATCTGGGAACCTTGCTCGGCGATCACGAAATGTTGAAGCGCTTGGAAGCTGGCGAGAAAATCCCTCTTGAGGAATTCACCAAGGATTATGACCCCATCACCAAATTAATTGTCGAACATGGCGGAGTGCTGCCTTTTGCCAAGGTACTTGCCGAAGGTAAGGCAAAACTTCCCAAGATAGATACGCCGAAGCGTCCCATGAATATGGCCGAGAAAATTCTCGCTTCGCATTTGCTCGATAAGTCGAGCAGTTATGTGAAACCCGGCGATGCTGTGTTGGTGCAAGTCGACGGCGGCTACTCTCACGATTTTACTTCGGCGCAGGTGCATGCCTTCCTAGAAGAAGAGTACGGAAAAGGTTACACGGTGAAGAACGCGCAGAAATTCGCCGCCTTTGAAGATCACCTGATCTACGCCGAGTATTTGCCCTCAATGGGCAAGTTCATGGACAAAATAGAAACGCTGAGACAAATGCAGCGCGAGTTCATTCAACACAGCGGTGTGCGCGATTACTCGGCGAAGAACAAAATTTCTCCCGGAATCTGCCATCAGGTCGCTCGCGAGCAATTCATCGATCCCGGCGATTTTATCCAGGCGACGGATTCCCATACCTGTATGGGTGGCGGTTCGAACTCTCTTGCTTGGGGAGTTGGCGCGACTGAATACGCGAATCTCCTACACTCTGGTTTTACACAAGTCAGTGTTCCCGAATCCATTCGTTTCGAATTAACGGGCAAACTTTCTGCCAATGTCACAGCGAAAGATGTGATGCTCTATATCTTGCTCCACTACGCGAAAAAACAAATGACTCTCGATCGCGTGATGGAGTTCGGCGGACCGGGACTTGCGACGCTTTCGATGGATGAGCGCGCGACCTTGGCCAATATGGCGACCGAGTGTTCCGCAAAAACGGGCATCGTCGAAGCCGATGAGCAGACTTTGAGCTGGATTGCGCAGCGAAGAAAAAACACAACCGTCGAACAACTTCGTCAGCGAACAGTGAAGCCGGATGCGGGTGCGCAATATGCTGGCGGCGTTCACACGATTGATCTCTCGAAAATCCAACCAATGGTCGCGACTCCTGGTGATCCCGATCACGGCATTCCTTCGGATCCAACTAATGGCGCGAATATCACGGAGATTGGTGAAGTGCCGATCGACATCGCCTATGGCGGTTCCTGCACCGCGGGAAAACGCGAGGATCTCGATTTCTATGCACAGGTCACCCAAGAAGCCGTGCAAGCAGGAAAGAAAGTCGCACCGAAAGTCGATTTCCTTATCCAATTCGCTTCAGAAGAAGTGAAAAACTACGCAGAACAAAAAGGCTATGTCGCGAGTTTTGAAAAAGCCGGAGTGAAATTGATTCCTCCCGGTTGCGGCGCCTGCATTGGTTGCGGTCCTGGAATTTCTGAACGCGAAAATCAGGTCACCGTTTCCGCCATCAATCGAAACTTCAAAGGCCGTTCCGGTCCCGGTAAACTTTATCTTGCTTCCCCTCTGACAGTCGCGGCATCCGCGTTCGAGGGAAAAATTGTTTCCTATCGCAAAGGCATGTTTTCAGGAAAAAAATCGTGACAAAAGAACACAACATTGCAGTGATCCCAGGTGATGGCATTGGCGAAGAAGTGGTTCGCGAAGGCTTGAAAGTTCTCACGCGCGTTAGCGAGATCTACGGGATTAAGATTCGCACGAATGTGTTGCCTTTTGGTTCCGAGCATTTTTTGAGAACGGGAGAGATTTTCCCTGATTCTGCATTTAACGAATTGAAATCGATGTCGGCGGTTTTGCTTGGAGCGATTGGCGATCCGCGACTCGAAGTTGGCAAAATCGAACACGGCATCATCATGCGCATGCGTGTTGAACTCGATCTCTATGTCAATCTGCGACCAATCAAGCTTTACGCGGATCATCTTTGCCCGCTCAAAGATAAAAAAGCCGGCGAGATCGATATGGTGATCGTTCGTGAAAACACCGAAGACGCTTACACGGGTCCTTATGGTTTCGTCCACAAAGGTGAGGACAACGAAGTGGCGATGCAATCGATGGTTTACACGCGCAAGGGAACTGAACGCGTGATTCGCTATGCGTATGAACTCTGTCGCAAACGCAACAAACAAAAGCGACTCACCTTAATCGACAAAGCAAACGCTGTGCGTGCTCAAGATCTTTGGGCGCGAATGATGGTGCATGTGGGGAAAGACTTTCCCGAAATTCAGCAGGATCACGCCTATATCGATGCGGCTTGTATGTGGATGGTGAAGAATCCCGAATGGTTCGATGTCGGAGTCGCGCCGAATTTGTTTGGCGACATCATTACAGATCTCGGCGCCATGATTCAGGGCGGCATGGGAATCGCCGCATCCGGAAATATTCATCCCGGTCGCGTTTCGATGTTTGAACCCATTCACGGTTCAGCCCCGAAATATAAAGGTCAAAACAAAGCCAATCCGATCGCGACCATCATGGCCGTTTCGATGATGTTGGATTATCTCGGGGAAAGTAAAGCCGCAGCGGCGATTGAGAAAACGGTAGGAAGCCTGCTCTCCAGCGGAAAAATCAAATCCCTACAGGCCGGCGTGCATCGCACCGATGAGCTCGGTGAGATGGTTGTTACTTCCCTTTCTTAGTCGTTGCGGGCGCGGCAGATTTTTTGGTTTTCGCTAGGGCGAGTCCGGCCTTTTTCTTGGCGAGACGACGTACTTTTGCTCTGCGGTGTTTTCTCCAAGCTTCTTTTGTCTTCTTATACATAAATTCTCTTTCTTATGTTCGTAGGGGCGGCGCATGCGCCGCCCCTACATGAAATTTGGGCTGACAACATAGCAGAGACTTAGCGAATTTTGATAGCAAATCCTGTCCCGTCACCAAGAGGAAGGATTTGAGCGAGCAGTTGAGGGTGTTGGACAAACCATGGATTGAATTCGCGTAAGGCCAGAGTCGATTCGCGTTCGTCTGCTTTCACGATTTCCCCCGCGACTTGTCCTGACCAAAGCAAATTGTCGCAGATCAAAACACCGCCGATTCGCAGTTTGGGTAAGGCGAGTTCGACATAGCCGCGATACTCTTCTTTGATTGCATCGAGAAAAATCAAATCGAAAGGACCTTCGACTTTAGAAATCATGCTGAGTGCAGGTCCTTGAATGCATTCGATGCGGTCGGCAACTCCAGCCGCGCGGAAGTTCTCTTGTGCGAGCTCTAAACGTTTTGGATCGATGTCGATGGTGAGCACTTTGCCGTCTTTGGCGAGCGCGCGGGCCATGTATATCGTCGAGAAGCCCGTTGCCGTGCCGGCTTCGAGTATGCGTTTCGCGTTGATCAGTCGAGTGATTTGATCGAGGAAGATTCCGACCTCCGGATCAACAATCGGCACGCCATTTTTCTGTGCATGATCCTCGAGTGCAGCCAGCGCGCCTTCTCGTTTCGGCAGCATTCGGTTAAGGTAATCCGCCTGAGTTTTTTGAAGAATTGCGTCGTAGATCCCTTTCATAGGCCAAGTAATCTCGCAGAACATGCCTCGCAGGAAAAGTGAGTTCTTTGTAATCCGTGATGCCGTGCACGGCGATCTCTATTTGACCAAGGAAGAAGGCAAGCTCATCGATACGATGGCAATGCAGCGTTTGCGCGAGGTGAAGCAGCTCGGCACAGCCAATTTGGTTTTCCCTGCCGCTCAACACAGCCGCTTTGAACATTCGATTGGGACCTTGCATATGGCGAGTCGCATGATTGAGGCGATCAATCGTAATAGTCATCTCGACCCGGCCAATTGCCTTGGCATTTCCGAAGAAGAAGCGCGCATCATTCGCTTCGCCTCCTTATTACATGATGTCACGCATATCCCGCAGGGACATTCGATTGAAGATCAAACAGGACTTTTTGCACGACACGATACTCCGGCGCGCTATCTGGGAATTCTCGGCAAGTCGAGCGAGCTTGGAAAAATCTTAGAGAGTTTTGGTGTACGCAAAGAAGTGTTGAGTGTGTTGTTGCCTCCCGGACATCCCGAGCGCGGGAAAATTCCAGCCTTCTGGGCGCAGGTCATGAACGACACGATTTGCGCGGATATTTTTGACTATCTCAAACGAGATGCCTATTTCACGGGATTGAATCTCTATTACGACGATCGCTTGGTGAACTATTTCAAGGTCGATCGCGATACCGGCAATCTTTATATCGATCTTGCAAAACATAATATGTTGCGCGAGGACATTCTCTCGGAATGTTTGCGCATGCTCGAAGCGCGCTATTATTTTTCTGAGCGTGTGTACTATCACCATGCCAAGGTTGCTGCCGGCGCATTGGTCGCAAAAGCCGCCGAACATGCGATTGGTTCCGGTGCTTTGAAGGAAGAAGATTTTTATCCACAAACCGACGCCTCGCTCGTCGATTTACTCGAGCGCGCGCCGATTCCCAATCCCGCGATTCGTGGGCGCATGCGCCGCCTGCTCGAACGATTCCGTCGTCGTGAATTGCCTAAGCGAGCTTGCGTGTTTCCGGTTTACAAGAATCAGAAGATTCAGGAGAAAGTAATCGAGCAATATTTTGCGCCGGGCTGCCATGAAGAACGTGCGGCGAAGGAGCAACACATTGCCGACCGTGTTCGTGTGGAGACGGGGAAAGAGACGGAAGTGATTCTCTATTGCCCCGCGCGCAAGATGCAGTTGAAGGAAGCGCGTATTCATGTGCGTTGGCCGGGCGAGTCGCGAGTGCGGCCACTCAACGACTTCGCCAATCACGTGCCTCGCTTGAAAGATCTCGAACAGTCGTATCGCAATCTATGGAAGTTCTACATTTTTTCTTCGAATGCGGATGCAGAAGTCATTCGCACGATTCAACAAATTGCCCCCGATGAATTCCCCGGAGCAGAAAATCTCTACGAGCTCTAGTCCCGCTAGCGCTTACACGGCAGGCCGGCATTTGATTCCAAGAAAA
>CAZMYG010000092.1:0-11750 GCA_964570465.1 uncultured Planctomycetales bacterium | reverse complement strand
GGTGGATTTCCCATGGCGAAACCAACGACTGAGCATCAGTGGATCAAGACCGCCTTCGAAGGCACTTGGGATGCAAAGATTGAAGGTATGGGACCAGCATCAACTGGTGCTGAAACCTGCAAGGTTGTTCACAACGGTTTTTGGTTAAGCTCGACTTTTACAGGAACCTTCATGGGAATGCCCTTCTCTGGTGAAGGAGTTCTTGGCTATGACCCCACTAAGAAAAAGTATGTGGGAACTTGGGTCGACAGCATGAGCCCAAGCCTCGGCGTCAGCGAGGGAAGCTATGATGCAAAGACCAATACCTTAACTCAGTGGATGGAAGGTACGGATCATACAGGCAATGTCGTGAAGAGCCGAATGACACATGAATGGAAAGGTGCAGATACACGAGTATTCTCGATGTATATGCCAGGCCCAGATGGCAAAGAAGCGAAAGCCATGTGGATTACCTACACCCGCAAAAAGTAGTTTGTTTCAAATTTCATCTAGGGGCGAGTTTTACTCGCCCCTTTTTTCGTTTTCATGCGGTATTAACATTCTCTGTTCACTCTACAATTCTCTGTGGCTTTTTGAGGTTTGATTGATTTCAGACGGCGAGCTTGTCCGCCAAACCTTGGCGGGAAAAACAGCAGCGTACGAGGAACTCGTGCGCCGTTGGGCTTCCAAGGTCGCGGCGGTTTGTCATGCAAAGACGGGCAGGCGTAGCGCTGTGGAAGATTTGGCCCAAGAAACTCTAGTTCGTGGATTTCGTGCCTTGCCGACTCTTTCGGATCCGGAAAAGTTTGGCGCTTGGATTCGAGGAATTGCGATTCGCACCTGTCTCGATTGGTTGAAATCCAAACAGAGAACCCAAGTCGATTTTGCTTCTTTGGGCGAAGAACAAAGTCCGGAACATTGGGCGCAAGAAGTTTCCTTCAGCGAGAGCATCGAACGCAAAGAAGAGTTGGATCGATTGATGACTCAAGTGGAAGTCTTGGATCCGATCTATCGCGAAACCTTGATGCTCTTCTACTACGAGGAGATGGACTACAAACAAATCGCCGAATTGCTCGGTGTTTCTACAGCGGCGATTAATGCGCGCCTGACTAAAGCACGCGCCATGTTGCGAGAACGATTGAGGTGTGAAGATGAAATGTGAAGAAGTTTTGGAGTGGATCTCGGCGCAAATCGATCAAGAACTTGATGCGTCAAGTCGCGTGGCTCTCGAATCACATCTTTCTCAATGTGAGTCTTGCCGTGCAGTTCAAGAGGCATTTCGTTCTCAAGACGCTCAGCTTTGCCGTGCTTTTGCTCCGCAACGCGTAGCTGCAAGCTCCATCACCGGAAAAGTCATGTCACAGATCCATCGCGAATGGATTCCTGAGAAAACGTCTACACTTTCCTGGGTTTCTCTATTTGGGGCAGCGGCAGCGGGTTTTTTGTTAGCCGTTTCTCTCTTTTCTATTTCGAAAACAGAACAACGAGATCGTTCGAGAGTTCAGCATGCTTTCGCTATGGGACTTTCTCAGGACGAACTGCGCCGCCGCGTTCAAGATTTGTTGGTTCATATCGAGCAGACTCCCGCTCAACAGTTGCAGGAAGAAGAGATTCGGTCATTAGGGGATTATTCAATACAACCGCTCAAGAAATATCTGCAATCCAAGCATTCACAAGAGGATTTTGATAAGCGTTCTGTAGTGGCACGGATTCTCTCGGAGATTTCACCACCCTGCGCGATCCCTGACTTGATTCAATTTCTTTCGGATGAAGATGGGAACGTGCGTTACTACGCTGCACAAGGATTGGCTCGCCTTACTTCTTGCAATAACGGCTGTGCTCCAGAGAAATGGCGCGAGCAACCGTTTCTTGCTTGCGAGAATTCCTACAAACAGTGGCAGGATTGGTGGAAAAACAGTCAATCGGGATATGCCTGCCCTCAGCCTGTGATGGCCTCTGTTCGCTAGCGAACAAAAAGAAAGAATCCGAGATTGTAGAAAACGTGAAGGAATATGGAGGGGAATAAGCTTCCCGTTCGATCTCGGAAGAAACCGAAAATCAAAGAGGGGAAAAATACTCCTATCGCGTGAATCCAGGGTGAGAACACAGCGTGGGCAAGCGAGAAAGCAAGTGAAGTAAAAAGGTTTGCGACGCTCCATCCCTTCCAGGTTTTTTCACCCCAACCGGTTCTAAGCATCTCTCCTTGTAGAAAGCCGCGAAAAAGTATTTCTTCGAAAATTGGATAGAGAAATAGTGGCAGAAAAAGAGCAGGTGAAAAACTTGGCATTCCCCAAGGTTTTGATAAGGAAGAAGTAGCAAGAGAAATCACCCAATATAGAATCGCTGCTGCCAGTGCTGCCCAAAAGAAAGGGTCACGGCGAAGCGATTTGGGGTTTCCAAATAAAGCTTTATCCAACTCTTCGCCTCCAGAGATAACGAGACATTGCCAAGAGCAGTCCGATCATAAGAACAGGATCTATCCCGCCGCTTTGTCCGAGCGAGCATCCAAAGATGCCACTGTCACTACCGCTATTACCACCCACATGAGGTGGATCCACAATTGGAGCAGCATCGATCACTGCATCGGCAACTCCAATGTCATTGTGGAAGTTGAGTTCTTGGGAGAAAGTGAAAGCGCCTTGCGATTCTCCCTCCTCATGATTCACTACGGCGTAAACTCTGGTGTTCGCAACGGAGAGCGCGACGGCTTCTACATTCACGCTCGTTTGTTGTCCGGCTTCAAGGGAAGGAATCGAACAATGAATACCGTCACTTAGATTGCAATCTCCAACGCTCGAATCAATCGAACGTAACTCAATTTCCGAAGGTAAAGAGATCGAGAGCACACTCTCTTTGCTTTTCCCGGGACCTTGATTGCTAATCACAATGTTGTAGTGAAGGACTTCACCCGCGATGGCTTGATTTTGACTAGCGGCCATCGCAAGCAACAAATCGTATTCGCATTCGTCAGGACGACCTGTGGAGTTGAGATCAATACTGATTCCATTGACTAAATCGCAACTGTCGAAAGTCAGGTTTTGATTACAGTCGAGTGCAGGATTGTCTATCACTTCACAAGCATCAGCAGCTTGATTGTTATTGCAGTCCTCCGAAAGCCCCATCGCGAAATCACATTCTTCTGGGATGCCATTTTGATTGCAGTCGCGGCTGGATTGAGATGTCACATCGCAGGCATCGGGAATTGAGTTTGCATTGCAGTCCACAAGACTCGGCGTTGCTAACACTTCGCAAGAATCGATTGCATTATTTCCATCGCAATTATCAATCGAGTTTGTACTCAACTCGCACACATCAGGAATCAGATTGCCATTGCAATCCGTTTCGAGATTGTCGGCAACTCCGTTGTCATTGCAGTCTGTGACTAGAGGCAAAGATGCGCACAATGAAAAGGTCTGTGGTCCTTGTGGAATCGAGAACCCAGCAATTTCCACTCTCCAAAATCCAGGCGTTGGAGCTTCGACAAAGACCTGCTCGATGTTGTTGCGGCGATCTGCTGATGTGCGAACCGCGTTGGCGCTGGGTGTTTGCGGATTTAATGTCCAGGGGAAATGTTGGACTGGAGTCTGACCAGCGGAAAAAAGTTTGAGATCTAAGTCGTTAACCAAGGCATTCTGAGCAAGGGGAACTGCGGGGTAGTCATCCCAGGCCAAGGTCAATTTCAAATTTCGATAACCATCTGGAACCAGCACCCAGAATTTTGCGGATTGTCCCTGAGTCACCGATCCTTCGCGGAAGTTTCCAGTGCGGAGAAAGTCGATTGTGTTTTTCACTCTGACAGAACCAAATCCTGTTTTGTAATCCGGGCCTGGATTTTCAAGATCCGCAGCGTTGTGAGTGAGCAACACTTTGAGTAGCGAATTTCGAGGATCCGCCTGCCCAGGATACAAATTTCTCCAGTCCTGGAGGATTAGCGCCGAGAGTCCAGTAACGACAGGCCCTGCCATGGAGGTGCCACAAATCGCCTCATAGCTGTATTGAAGAGGTCCGGGACACTCATCAAGAGAACTGAATGGATCAGCTGGGCAAGTTACCCAAGCCGAAGTGATTCCGCCGTCTCCATTTGCTTGACAGCCTGGGGCACAAATTTCCGGCTTTAAGCGGCCGTCATCAGTTGGCCCCCAGCTAGAAAACTGAGTCATCGAGTCATTGTTTGAATTAATTGCTCCAACAGTGATGTGATTCTTTGCGCAAGCTGGCGGTGCAGTTGAATGATAGCCCTCAGGAGTATGAATTCCTTGGCAAGCCTGTGCTTCTTCTGAGGGACAACCGCGCTCATTTCCGTTCGAAAAAATGATTCGAAATGGAGAGCCCAAACTCCCGCGGACAATGGAATCAATCAGTTGATCCGTGATTCCATAGTTTCCTGTGATATCGCAAGGAAGTTCGTTGCGGCAGGTGTTTGTTCCTATGGAGTTGTTGGCGATATCTGCGCCAAAGCTCTGAATCGCCTGGGAGTAATTGGACTGAAGATCCCCTGGATTTGTATAGAGAAAGATTCCTCCTCCTGACATTTGGAAACCATAAGACTCCATTGTTACGCCAGGGGCCATGCCTCGAAATAAACCATTACTAAGAACGCCGCTTCCGCCGATGGTTCCTGCTACGTGAGTTGCATGATTAATCAAAGCCGAATTATCCCGGTGATGTAGTCGTCCACCAAAATCAGGGTGTTCCTCCACAGCCCCCCCTGCATCGTAGACCATCACCGTGACTCCAGATCCATCCAGATTATAAGGAGGCTCCTCCATTGCATTGGCCTGCGTCCTTTGTCTAGCACCATCGTTGTTTTCTTGAAAAGCGGGAAGTGGAGACTCTATCCATAAGATCTCATCGTTTTCTGCAAGCAGCTGAATTTGTGATTCTGGGATTTCAATTACGAGTCCATGAATCGTTTCGAGTGTGGATTTGATCTCGGCACCATAGGCGAGAACCAAGGCGATGCCATCCGGGGAAAGAACAACATCGGGATGAAACAACAAATTGATGGCAACGATGCGTTCTTCAGATGCAAGCGCCGTGTTCTCGTTTTGATTCTCTTGTGGAATTCGCCCAACTACGGTCCAAGGTCTGATCTCTCCGAGGCTAAGGGAAGGTTCAAGCTTCCATTGGTTTTGAATGTTTGAGGCATAACGAAGGCTTGTTTGCTCACCGAGTTTTTCAAGATCCAATCCAGAGGAAGAAAGAGAGACAAAAAAAGCGTTATCACCCAGAAAGCTCTGTAGGGAAACACCCGCTTGTTCGAGAGTGGCGCGCTCTTCCAAGCTCAAAGGGCGATCGAATTGCACCAGTGCGCGGCGCTTTCCTTGTCCAAAAATGGAATGTAATTCAGTGGCAACGTCTGTGGAGCTGCGGAAAGTGGTTTCTAGGCGCTCGCCTTTAAGGTCGATTCTTCCTTTTGTCGTCGTTTGTTCGGTTTCTTGCGCAACAGCTACAAATAGAAAAGCGAGCTGAAATACAAATAACATTTTAGGCCGTCCTTGTTTTTTTTAGGAAATTTCAAATTCGAGACAGACGTTGATAGAAAGTATACCCCACTAAAAAAAATGCAATCGAATGGCTCTTTCCATCTTTGTTTTGGCGTAGGACATAGTCCGTGCTGGGAACGAGAGTTACGCAGAAAAAACCCCGCTTGTGCAGTTTTCTGGATGCCGATATAAATGGTACTAAATCAGTACCAAATGATTCGAATCACCAGACAAACCGATTATGGCGTGATGCTGATGACCCGCTTGGCCAGGGAGCCAAAGGGGTCTATGCACAATGCCCGTGATCTATCCCAAGAACTGCATTTACCTTTCCCTATGGTAGGAAAGACTTTAAAGCTGATTGCTAAGTCCGGTTTACTCGTCTCTGTGCGGGGTTCAAAGGGCGGCTATAGCCTCGCTCGCGATCCCAGAGAAATTTCAGTCCTGGATCTGATAGCGGCTCTGGAAGGGCCAGTCGCTATGACTGATTGTAGTCATGATTCTTTGGGAAATTGTGAACAAGAGCCTTTCTGTCCGGTGAGCCAGAATTGGCAAAGGATCAACGACGTTGTTCGCTCCGCTTTGGGAGGGCTGAGTTTGGCCGAAATGGCGAGACCGCTTCCTGCAAAGCATTTTTCATCGCCCGTGCAAATTCAGATTTCGCCTGCTGCCAGCAAGGAGGAAGGCAGATGAGTAGTACAGAAAACATCAAAGCCCTCACAGAACAAAACTACAAATACGGTTTCGTTACGGAGATTGAATCCGAGTCTGTGGCACCTGGACTCAACGAAGATGTCATTCGTTTGATTTCTTCGAAGAAAGGAGAACCCGCGTTTCTTTTGGAATGGCGGCTCAAGGCCTATCGACATTGGTTGACCATGAGCGAGCCCAAGTGGGCGCGCGTTCAATATCCGCCGATCGATTATCAGAAAATCATCTACTACTCAGCACCCAAGCAGAAAAAAGAAGTAAAGAGTCTCGACGAGCTCGATCCGGAGCTTCGCAAAACTTACGAGAAGTTGGGAATTTCTCTCGATGAACAAAAGCGGCTTTCGGGTGTTGCGGTCGACGCAGTTTTCGACAGCGTTTCTGTGGCGACGACTTTCCGCGAGGCGCTTGCGCAAAAGGGAATTATTTTTTGTTCTTTCTCCGAAGCGGTGCGCGAGCATCCAGAGATTGTGAAAAAGTATCTGGGTTCAGTGGTTCCTTACACGGACAATTATTTCGCGGCGCTGAACTCTGCGGTGTTTACCGATGGTTCTTTCTGCTACATCCCTAAAGGCGTGCGCTGCCCGATGGAGCTCTCGACTTATTTCCGAATCAATGCTGCGGCGACTGGACAGTTCGAAAGGACTTTGATTATCGCGGAAGAGAGCAGCTATGTGAGCTATCTCGAAGGGTGCACGGCTCCGATGCGCGATGAAAATCAACTTCACGCGGCGGTTGTCGAGTTGATCGCTCACGACAATGCGCAGATCAAATATTCCACCGTTCAGAATTGGTATCCCGGAGATAAAGAGGGCAAAGGCGGGATTTACAACTTCGTGACCAAGCGTGGCAAATGCGCCGGCGTCAATTCCAAGATTTCTTGGACTCAGGTTGAAACCGGTTCTGCGATCACTTGGAAATATCCCAGCTGCATTCTTCAGGGAGATAATTCAGTTGGCGAGTTCTACTCGGTGGCGTTAGCGAACAACTATCAGCAAGCCGACACCGGTACCAAGATGATCCATATCGGGAAAAACACCCGCAGCACGATTATCTCCAAAGGAATTTCCGCGGGACACGGACAAAACACCTATCGCGGGCAGGTGAAAATTCTCAAAGGCGCCGAAGGCGCGAGAAATTATTCGCAATGCGACTCCTTGCTCATTGGAGATAAATGCGGAGCACATACTTTTCCCTATGTCGATGTGAAAAACTCTAGCGCACAACTCGAACACGAAGCATCGACTTCGAAAATTGGTGAGGATCAATTGTTCTATTGTCGCCAGCGCGGCATTTCGGCAGAGGACGCGGTGAATCTCATTGTGAATGGATTTTGCAAACAGGTATTCCGCGAGTTGCCGATGGAGTTTGCTGTCGAGGCACAAAAATTGTTAGGAGTTAGCTTGGAAGGAAGTGTTGGTTGATGACTATGCTCGAGATCAAAAATTTACATGCGAAGGTCGTCGGGAAGAAAATCCTCAATGGACTTTCTTTGAAGGTGAAGGCCGGAGAATTTCACGCCATCATGGGCCCGAATGGTTCTGGAAAAAGCACTCTCGCAAATGTTTTAGCGGGTCGTGAAAACGTTGAGATTCTAGAAGGGCAAGTGTTGTATGAAGGCCGCGACTTACTCGCGATGTCCCCAGAAGAAAGAGCGCGAGAAGGAATTTTTCTCGCCTTTCAATATCCCGTCGAAATTCCCGGTGTGAGCAATTCCTATTTCTTGCGCGCCGCAGTCAACGCAGTACGCAAACATCGCGGACAAGAAGAACTCGACGCCGTCGACTTCTTGAAAATTGTCAAAGAACGCGCGAAGCAACTCGATCTCGATGAAAGTTTTCTCACTCGTTCGCTGAACGAAGGGTTTTCCGGTGGTGAGAAAAAGCGAAATGAAATTCTTCAGATGGCGATGCTCGAGCCGAAGCTCGCCGTATTGGATGAAACCGATTCAGGTCTCGATATCGATGCTCTGAAAACAGTCTCGACGGCAGTGAATGCTTTGCATGATCCCAAGCGCGCCGTGTTGATGATCACGCATTATCAAAGACTACTCGATTACATCGTGCCCGATTTCGTGCATGTGTTAGCGAATGGAAAGATCGTGAAGTCTGGCGGGAAAGAGTTAGCTCTTGAACTCGAGAAAAAAGGTTATGCCTGGCTTGAGGAGCAAGTGGCATGACAACGAGTGTTTTAAGTGAGCGATTTGAAAAACTTCTAGGCGAGTTCAAGCGTTTGCAAACTTCGCGCAAGGAACCCGCTTGGCTTCAATCGCTTCGTAACAAGGCCATGGATCGATTTGTTGAGTTGGGTTTTCCAAGTACTCGACAGGAAGAATGGCGATTTACGAATGTCGCGCCGATGAGCAAGATCAATTGGCGAGCGACTAGTGAAGACTCTTCTGAGGGATTGCTAGAGAAAGATCTCGATTTTGTTTTTTCTCCGACACGACTTGTGTTTGTGAACGGGCAATTTGCTCCGGCACTTTCTTCGCAGCCTTCTTTGCCAAACGGAGTGATTCTCTGTTCGATGCGCGAAGCAATTCTTAAGCACCCCGCTTTGCTCGAAAAACATTTTTCACAACAAGCAGATTTCACGAATCATGCTTTCACCGCGCTCAACGCCGCTTTCTTTCAAGACGGTGCGTTTCTCTATTTGCCAAAGGGCGTGCAGTTAAAAGACCCGGTGCAATTCGCCTATCTCTCTTTAGGAAAGACGGCCGATTCGATGTTTCATCCGCGCAACCTTTTCATCGCCGAAGAAAATGCTCAGGCCGCTTTGGTCGAGGACTGTTTCTCTCTAGGTGAAAAAGCTTATTGGAATAATCCCGTTACAGAAATCGTGCTCGGTACCAGCGCGAAACTCACGCATTACAAATTGCAGAGAGAAAATGCGGCAGCTTTTCATATTGCACGTTTGAAGGCGCGACAGTCTCGCGACAGTCAAATTCGTTCGATTGCGATTTCTCTTGGCGCTTCGATTTCTCGTCACGATTGGGAATCGCGTCTCGAAGGTCCTGGCTCCGACTGTATTTTCGATGGACTCTATTTTGGAAGTAGCGAACAATTGCTCGATCACCACACAACCATCGATCATGCGACGGCGCATGGCAGCAGTCGCGAGTTGTACAAAGGTATTTTGGCGGGCAAATCGAAAGCTGTTTTCAATGGGCGAATTATTGTTCAACCAGACGCGCAAAAAACCGACGCCATTCAGATGAATAAGAATCTCGTTCTTTCCCAGGAATCCGAGATCAATACCAAACCCGAGCTGCAAATCTTCGCCGACGATGTGAAATGCAAGCACGGCGCGACGGTAGGCAGGCTCGATGAGAAGGCGATTTTCTATCTCCGTTCCCGCGGCGTGGGTTTGCACGAAGCAAGAAATTTACTCTGCCACGCTTTTGCAGGAGAAATTCTCAATCGAATTGAAATCGAGTCTTTGCATGCTTGGCTCGAATGTTTCTTGACCTTGCGATTGGGTAAGGCTCTCGAGAAGGGAATGCCGGCATGAAAACGCTTACGAAAACTTCTTTCGATGTAGAAAAGCTTCGCAAAGATTTTCCGATTCTTGCGAGCCGTGTGCATGGAAAACCTTTGGTCTATCTCGACAATGCCGCCACCACTCAGAAACCCAAGGCCGTACTCGATGCGATTCAAAACTACTATCTCAGCGAAAACTCCAATGTGCATCGTGGCGTGCATTCTTTGAGCGAGAAGGCAACCAAGAGCTATGAAGGCGCGAGGGAAACCGTTCGCAAATTTCTCAATGCCGCTAGTACGAAGGAAATCATTTTCACTCGCGGTACTACCGAATCGATCAATTTGGTCGCTTCAAGTTTTGGCCGTGCGAATCTCAAAGAGGGTGATGAGATTCTGATCTCAGCGATTGAACATCACTCGAATATTGTTCCCTGGCAAATGCTTTGTGAGGAGAAGAAAGCAAAGCTGCGTGTGATTCCGGTGAACGATGCGGGTGAGCTGGTGATTTCGGAATACGAAAAACTACTCAACGCCAAGACAAAGCTCGTTGCCATCGCGCATATTTCGAATGCGTTGGGCACGGTGAATCCGGTGAAGGCGATGATTGAAGCCGCGCATCGACAAAAAATTCCCGTTCTTCTCGATGGAGCTCAAGCAGCTCCACACACTCGTGTCGATGTGCAAGCGCTTGACTGTGATTTCTTTGCTTTCTCGAGCCACAAAATCTATGGACCGACAGGCATTGGTGTTCTTTACGCGAAAGAAAAACATCTGCAGTCCATGCCTCCTTATCAAGGCGGCGGTGACATGATTCGCTCCGTCACTTTTGAAAAAACTCTCTACAACGAATTGCCCTATAAATTTGAAGCGGGTACGCCGGATATTTCGGGAGCCATTGGTTTGGCTGCGGCGATTGATTATGTGAACAGTATCGGAATTGAGAAAATCGCAGCCTACGAAACGACGCTCTTGGACTATGCCACGGAAAAACTAGGAGAAATTCCCGGTTTAAAAATCATGGGACAAGCGCGTGAGAAAGCGAGTGTGCTTTCTTTTGTATTGGAAGGCATACATCCTCACGACATCGGAACCATTCTCGATCAAGAAGGAATTGCCATTCGCACGGGACATCACTGCGCGCAGCCGACCATGGAACGATTTGGAATTCCCGCGACTGCGCGTGCGTCGTTTGCCTTCTACAACACGAAGGAAGAAATCGATCGACTCGTTGAAGGTATTCACAAAGTAAAGGCCATGTTTCAGTCATGAGCGATTTACGCGAGCTCTATCAGGAATTGATTCTCGATCACAACAAGAAGCCTAGAAATTATCGGCGCATTGAAAATGCGAAGCACAAAGCGGAAGGATTCAATCCGCTCTGTGGCGATCGACTCACTTTGTATGCCGATCTCGAAGGTGACAAAATTCGCGACATTTCTTTCGAAGGAAGCGGTTGCGCGATATCAAAAGCTTCGGCTTCATTGATGACCGAAGCAATAAAGGGAAAAACACCGACTCAGGCAAAAGTACTATTCGAAAAATTTCATCACATGGTCACGACACCAGTTGGCGAATCGGTCGAGACTTCCGATTTAGGAAAACTCGAAGCTTTCGCCGGAGTGCGTGAATTTCCCGCGCGAGTAAAATGCGCCAGTCTCGCTTGGCACACTTTGCGCGCGGCACTCGATGAACAAAAAGATCCTGTATCTACGGAATAAATATGGAAACTCCAGACGCTCCAAAACCAGAAACAACACCAACGACACCGCAGCCGCCAAAATCCTTGAAGGATCAGGTCGTCGATGTTTTGAAAAATACCTACGACCCTGAAATTCCTGTCAACATTCACGAGCTCGGCATGATTTACGAATGCACGTTGAATGATCAAAACGAAGTGTATGTGCGAATGACTCTCACAACACCTGCTTGCCCCGTGGCAGGAACGCTTCCAGGCGAAGTCGAAAACAAGATTCGCGCCGTTCCAGGAGTGAAATCCGTCAAGCTCGAGCTCGTTTGGGAGCCCGCCTGGAATCCTTCCATGATGAGCGAAGCCTCGCGTTTGAAATTGGGATTACAGTAGGGGCGGCGCATGCGCCGC
>CAZMYG010000091.1:0-11814 GCA_964570465.1 uncultured Planctomycetales bacterium | reverse complement strand
TGTACGACTCGAGACATAGGTAACACTTTATACCGGACACATAGGTAACACTTTTGGCCCAAACGGGTTCTCTAGTGGTTCCAACCGGTGACTCGTCTCGTCGAAGTAGCCCAAATCGTAATCCATGAAACTCACTAGCCAAATACCTTCCTGCACTTCTTTGATGCCGACATTTTGTCCTGCAAAGACCTGGCTTAAGTTGACCTTCCATCTCCTAAAACAAATTCGCCCGCATCGAGTCACCGTCATCACTTGATCGTGGAAGGGATAATCCACTTCGGGCAATCCTAGATAGGGACGGGGCGATGGGTCGTAGATCTGCGCAGGACATTTCATTTCTAGCGCCTGATGAGGTCTTTCTTCGTTAAACACTTTTCCAAAACCATCAAACTTGGCTTGCTGTTGGAGAAAATTCTGTGCGGGCGGATTTGTTGCCTCTTTTTTGAGCGTCAAATGCATTCTCTCGTGACGTCCGTTTTGCTGCGGGTTACCCGGTTTAATTCGCTCGATTTCAATGCCAAGGCGCAGCCACCACACCGAGAGTTTGCTCAATCCGAATAAGGCATTGGCAGAGGCAAAGGGCACCCCATTGTCCGTGCGAATCGAGCGAGGAAGACCAAACTCTTGGAAAGTCCTCTCAAAGACCCCAAAGGCGTAGCGCTCTTTGGTCGTCTCCAGCGCTTCGCAGGCCAGTAAGTAGCGAGAGGAAAAATCTGTAATCGTCAAAGGATAGCAGTAGCGCCGATTCCCTAAGAGAAATTCTCCTTTGTAGTCCGCACACCACAGATCGTTGGCGTGCTTTCCTAAAGAGAGCGCTGTCCCCTGAGCCCGAAAGCGTCGACGCTTGCGCCGCTCCACCAGACCGTGTCGATCCAACACAGCGTGCACTGTGCTTTTTGCTGGAGGTTTTACTTGCGGGTATTTGCGAATCAGGATTTCTCGGATCTTGGCCGCTCCCCAACTCGCTCGCTCTTCTTTCAGCCGCACGATCGTCTTTTCTAATTGCAGTGGTAGTTGATGGGCATAGCGAACCGGACGACGACTGCGATCATTCAAACCTTCCAAACCCACTCGCTCATAGCGATCCCAGATCTTGTAACCCGTCTTGCGTGAGATCCCAAACTCCCGACACAACAACGACATCTTCTCCCCTTCCAGCAAACGACACACAAATTTCATTCTCTCGTCCACAATCGCACTCTCTTTCCACGGCATAGAAACCTCCTCTATGCCATTTTGAAAAAGTGTTACCTATGTGTCCGGTATGAAGTGTTACCCATGTCTCCGGGCAGGACCAAGAGTATTGTGGTGGGCGATGAGGGACTCGAACCCCCGACCTTCTGCGTGTAAGGCAGACGCTCTAGCCGATTGAGCTAATCGCCCCGGGCTGTCAGAATATGCACGTTCTTTTCTGCGCGTCAATGCGCCAAAACCAATCCTGGAAAAACTATGAAAATCTCTGTCGTTGGAACGGGCTATGTCGGTCTTGTTGTAGGCGCTTGTTTTGCCGAGGGTGGACACGATGTGATCTGCGTCGATATCGATCCCAAAAAAGTCGATCGATTGCAAAAAGGGGGAATTCCGATTTTCGAGCCGAGGCTTGAAGAGCTAGTCAAGCGAAACGTCGCTCACAAAAGATTACGTTTCACAACGGATTTAGCTCTCGCGAGTAAAGAAGCATCGGTTGTCTTTATTACAGTAGGTACTCCCGCGTTGGATAACTGGGAAGCCGATGTCAAAGGCGTGATTGAGGTCGCTCGCGGTGTAGCACGCGCCATGGACGGACATCGAGTGATTGTGATCAAGTCGACCGTTTCGGTTGGAACTGCAGAAAAGGTGAGAGCGGCAATGCGGGAGTTGACCGATCACCCGTTCGATCTCTGCGCAAACCCGGAATTTTTGAAGGCCGGCGGAGCGGTAGACGATTTCATGAAGCCCGATCGCGTTGTTATCGGAGTCGATAACAACAAGACGGCGGAAATCATGAAAGAGCTTTATGCTCCGTTTGCCGGCTACGCCAAACAGTTCATCATCACGGGAATTCGCGAAGCAGAACTCATCAAATACGCGGCGAACTCCATGCTCGCGACTCGAATTTCTTTCATGAATGAGTTTGCCAATCTTTGCGAGAAGTTGGGAGCAAATGTTGATGATGTACGCCGTGGTCTGGGTTCAGATGAACGAATTGGTTATGCGTTTCTCTTCCCAGGTGTTGGTTATGGCGGTAGTTGCTTTCCCAAAGATGTGCGCGCTTTGATGAAGACTGCAGATGCAGCAGGTTCGCCGCTGACAATTTTGGAAGCAGTGGATCGCGTCAATCGCCGCCAAGTTGACCTCTTCTTTGAAAAGATCACTAAACACTTGGGAAATCTGAACGGAAAGACTCTGGCGCTTTGGGGGCTCGCCTTCAAACCAAACACGGATGATATCCGTGAAGCTCCAGCGCTGAGGATTATTGAACGAGCCTTAGAGGCAGGCGCCAAGATTCAAGCTTGTGATCCAGAAGCAGTAGAACGAGTGCGACCTCTATATAAAGAAGGCGTTTCTTATTTCACGGAACCTTACGATGCGTTAAGCGGTGCGGATGCTTTAGTGCTCGTAACGGAGTGGCCTGAATTCCGCAATCCGGATTTCACCCGCATCAAAAAGGCGCTGAAGGGAAAAGCAGTTTTCGACGGGCGCAATATTTTCGATCCAGCGGTAATGGCCAAGCACGGTTTTGATTATTACGGGATTGGTATCCCTAGTAATACAAAGTCGAACTAACTGATCTTGAAAAAAAGGGGACAGGAGTTCTTCCTGTCCCCAACTCTTTACTCTCTAGCTTTCCTCTTCGTCTGGAGTGCCATCGTCAGCATCCGCAACTTCTGGGGAGAGTTTTGCAGGAGTTTTGAGTTTCTCTAGAGCACGTTTTACGCGTGCCCCTTTTGTTCCAGGCTCTTCTGCAAATGGAGCGAGTACTTGTTTGCATTTTTCAATCGTCGCAGCGGCATCGCCTTGCTTTGATTCAGAGAGATAAGAGCCTGCGATTAGGTCATAGGCCTTTGCTCGATCCACAGGATCTTCGCCTTTATCAGCAACTTGTTGCCAAGCAGCACGGGCAGCATCAGAGTTTTTCTGCTGGAAGCGGAGCTTTCCAATCCAAATCAAACCACTGTCTCTTTGATCTGCTTGATCTGCGAAGTCCTTGCCAATTTTTTCATAGCTCGCAATAGCTGCATCAAAGCTCTTCGCTCGGCGGTGGAGATGCCCAATTTCCAAGAGAGCGCGAGCGGAGAATTTTCGATTTCCATTCGTCTCTAAGGTTTTTTCATAAGCAAGCATGGCCCCTTCGCGATCGTTAATGGAACGGCGGATTCCACCAAGACGAAAGTACGCTTCCGCATTCTCTGCCGCGGCGTTGGGGAAGTAACTCGGAACGCTGGCATAGGCGAGAGCGACTTCTTTCAGCTTCTCTCGCTTTTCTTCTCCTTTCAGTCCTTGCGTTTCCTTTTTCAAAGAACGCGCGAATTTGATTTGAGCTTTTGCATCGCTTTGCTTGGGAATTTCTGCCGCGAAAACAGCTCCCGAACTAACCAACGAGCACAGCACTATTTTCTGAATCACTGAACGAATCATTTGTCATTCCTTTCTGAATGGTTTGGGTTTGAAAATCTCGTGGACTACATGTCCACGAACGAATTGGGGTTCTAAAAATTTCGTTTTGGAGTTTTCTACGTGCTCGATGGATTCGCATGCGTGCGCTTCCTACACTGAGCCCGTTGAGAATGGCAATTTCCCAGCAACTGCGGCCTTCTAGATAGAAGTACTTCAGAAAATGCTGCTCTTCGGAGGGGAGTTGGGAGAGAAAGTGTTTGAGTGGTAATGGGGTTTTTGTATGTAGTTCATTACTTGCGGGGATGAATGGGTCTTGTTTTGTGTCGTTTCCGTACGCGTCGCCAGCCCGTTCACAAACCCATTCGTGGAGATTCGAATTTGGATTTTCTTTGCCGCGGCCAGCACGGCAATGGTCAATCCAAAGGTTCTTAGCTATGCGCCTTAGATAGGACTTTGGGCACTTGGGCGAGCCGCGTTTTTGCATATCCTCGAAAGCACGAGCAAAAGTTTCTTGGCATAGGTCCTCTGCGAGATGGTGGTTTTTCGACCAAATACGCAGGGAACGAAAGATTCCATCGCGGTGGCGGTGCAAGAAAAGCTCAAAACTTTTTTGCATATCCTCTTTTTTCTTGTTTGAAGACATAGGGTTTTTCCGTTGTTTGGTGGATCTGGGACAAGAGTCCGAGCAAAAACAAAAGCCAAGACGGAAAAAAATGAAAAGGTGACAGGAAAAATCGAAAGGATGGCGGTTTTTAGGAGATTTCTTTTATTTCTCTTGAAGTAAAGCAGAAATTTCTGACATCACTCGATCAGTAAACTCCCGATAACGCTCTCGCCGCGGTCCTTCGATTCTTGGAGGAGGTGCAAGGGCTTCGCCAAACCGGATTTCAATTTTGTAGGGTTTTGGAAACCAATTTCTCCGCGGCAATGCTTGGTAACTTCCTACGACGGCCGCAGGGATTACAACAACCTGAGCAGTCTCGGCGAGTATGGCTACCCCTGGTTTGCCTTTGCCGAGTGTTCCGGTTCTAGAAACCTCACCTTCTGGGAAAATCCCAATCGATTCCCCTTTGTGAAGTCGATCAGAGCCTTCGATTAAGGCATTCTTATTCCCTCCAGCATCAAAGATCGGGATGAAATGCATGGCACGGAAAAACCAGCGGAGAATGGGCATTTTGTAGAAAGTAATGGTGAGGAAAAAACAGAGTCGTCGTGTGAGTACAGCTTGGAGCACAACTCCATCGAGCAAAGAGGCATGGTTTGCCGCAATGATATAAGGCTGAGAGGTTTTTGGTGGGTTCGTGCAGCTCAGACGGAAATAGGGGCGGAGTAGCAAATTTCCTAATACCCAAATGAATGCAAAGAATGCCCAATCCAATAGATACAGAGGGAAGTACAAAATGCTGCGGATAGTTGGGTTCATTAGGATCGTGGCGGATTGTAGGGATTTTTAAGAAAAGCTGTAGTCATGGACTGACCTGCGACTAGTACTCTATAGTTGGTTGCGGAATCAATGGTGGTGTGCAAGAATGATTCCCATTCGGGAAGGCTGTTGGCAGAAGGGTTCTAAACCTGGGATGCCGCGGCAAATAGGGAAGAAAGGCAATATGGCACACGAAGGGATTGAAGCTGAGGGTGTGGGGGCTGGCCAGTCCCCTTTACCCGGCCGGGCGGTGGAGGAGATCGCAGATCTCATCTTTCACCTGCCAGGAATGGCATCCCTTCCCAAAGATAAAGTCAAAGACCCCGATTTTCTTACCGCCAAGCTTTTCCATGCTTTTTCCCGCCCACATTCACGAGAAATCCTTACCTATTTCACCTTACTGAATCTGGGCCGTTTAGAAGAGCTGGCCAGAAAGAAATGCACCGAAAGTTTCTACTTGCTTCACCCAGGACGCATCGCTGAGCGAGTGCTCGCAAAATCATTTCAACGCCGGGATGAATTGCCCGCTTCAAATCGTTATCTCGATTGGGCAGATCAAATCATGGAATCAGTCATGGGCGATGCTGTTCGCGATGGCGAACTTGGACTTTTCTCCGACGGTTGGGAAGGCTGTAACGATCCGCCTCTCCGCCGCCGCCTGCAGGCCATTGCTCAGGTCAACAATCAGCTCCCAAAGGATTTGCGGCAGATTTCTTACTTGGTGTTTTTCGAAGGGCTTTCCGCGCGAGAAATCGCCAAGAAATTGAATTATCCGCTCGAGCAAGTGGAGTTCATTCTCGAGCAGGTTTTTGAAACCGTCCGAAAGCGTCTCGACGGGACGGGAGGTTTTAGTCATGAGTAATCTTTCAGAATCTTATTTTGGCGAGTGTGGCGATTTCCTGGCGGATCTGCCCCGATATCTACAGCATGTTGGAGAGAAAACTTCCCCGCATTCTCCTTTGCCAGAGCACACTCGAAGCTGCACGCGATGCCAGAACAATTTACATACCGCACGAGACATTGCTGGCGCTTTCCACGGGATAAGAACGCGCATTACTTCCAACGTAGATAGAAGTCAATTACGCAACGTTGAGAAGGCAGTGTCCATTGCATTGAGCGAAAATCGCCATGAGCTTTCCAATCTATTTATTGAAATTGGGCGGACCTATCTCAACGATGCCGCCAACGAAAATGGGTTGATCGCCAACCTTACGCCCTTGCAAGATCCTCGGCAGAACCTATTGAGAAGCGTTTCTCTGGCAAACGATTCTGTTTTGATGGCTACAGAAAAAGAGCAGATGCGGGAATGGGATGGAATTCGAGAGAATTTGGTAGCAAGCCGGATTCCACAAGATAAGGAACGTCTTCTTCAAGAAGCAGTGCGCTTCTTTACGACAGCCCAACGGATTACGCCACGTAATGAACGGGCGGCAATCCATGTGGGACTTGCGAAAATCCAGCAGAACCAACAGGAAGAGGCTTTGGCTAGCTATCTTTGGGTAATTCAAGAGGGACACTCGATACGCCGAGTTGCTGAGGCACATATCAATGCGAGTTATTGTTTGGCTGACGCTAAAAAGTTTCATCAAGCGAAAGAGCACGCGAAGACAGCAACGCGACTTTTTCCCGAAGAGCCTACAGCCTTTAATAATTGGGCAGTTTACTCTTTGCTTTCGGGCGACCGTAAGGAATCCTTCAGCGCTTGGGAGCAACTTGAAGAGGAAGGGGAGGCCAATCCGGGTCGAAGGGAGCGAGTTCAGCAAGTGTTAGAGATTTCACTGGGGCAAAGTAAGCCTTTTCGAGCTTTCTTGGAGAAAGAATCGTTATTGAGAAAAGAGCTTGCCAACAGATTTCCTAAAACTTTTTCATCGGCGTTTTACAACAACCTTGGTGATGTTTGAGAGGTAAGTGATGAAGTGTCTAAATTTTTTGTTGTTTTTAGGACTGCTAATTTCCGGACTGATTTTCTCCAAAGATTCTTTTGGAGACGGAGGGGGCAATGGTGGAGGGCTCGTCTCCAGCCGTGAAGACAATGAGGGCTCCCCTTCAATCGGAGGTAGCCAAAGCGACGACAAGCCGGATTCTAGCGGAGCGACTTGGGGTGATTCTGCAAAAGGTGACAGAGGCACAAAAACGTCAGAATCCTCAGGCGGCGATTCTAGCAAGCTCGAAGACCATGTCATTCCAATGGCTCTTTCAGGAATGCAAAACTCGCAGAAACGAGTCATTCCAGTGCAGCTGCGATTGATGCTTGCTCGAATTGCAGGAGAAGCTGAACCGAAGCAACAAAAGTAAATTTTGAAGTAAAGTTTATTTTCAGGGGCGGACTTCGGTCCGCCCCTCTTTTTGAGTGAGCAATACCCGTGAGCAATAAAGGGTGGTTAATTCTTTTTGGGGCG
The DNA here is from genome assembly GCA_964570465.1 of uncultured Planctomycetales bacterium. Taxonomy (GTDB): domain Bacteria; phylum Planctomycetota; class UBA1135; order UBA1135; family CAZMYG01; genus CAZMYG01. Next base: position 4,395 of record CAZMYG010000091.1, on the reverse strand, counting down.
TTGGTTTTGCTTTTGGCATATGCACTTTTTTTAACTCCGAACAAAGAACAGCCATTCTCTAATTCCAAGACGCACCCAATCTCAAGGCCGATTATCCCATCCCCAGCAGCTCCGCCTTCTACTCCAAAACAAAACGAAACGAAGAATGGAGCCCAACGCAAAACCATACCGCCCTCTCCTTCTACCGCGGTTGCTCTGAAATCTTCGATTGAAGGAATTGTTCGAGACCAAAGCTCTGGACAGGCGTTAGCAAATTGCAAAGTCGTATTGGATTACGAACTAGGACAAGGAGCTTGGGAAATTGGCCCAGAGCTGCGTTCCGATGATCAAGGTCGATTTCATATTGATTCAGTTCGTTCCGACGCCAGCGCTGTATTAATCAGTTTCCGTCTCCAAGACTACGGGCGCGAATCCCGCCGTTTGCCCTTGCTCAGTGAAGGAGAAAAGCGATGGGTTGAAGTTGCGCTTTCACCTGCAATCAATTTGAACGGAAAAATTTTCGACGACTTGGGCAACGTTCTCAAAGACGTTTCCGTTTCTTTGCAAGACCAAGCTGCTTTTGCGGTATTGGGACAAACTCGAAGTAATGAAAAAGGGGAATTCGCCTTTGCGGATCTCTCGTTAACTTCAATCTATGCGATTGTTTGTGAAAAACCGGGATTTAAAACCGAACGAATCGAAGCGTTGCGAGCTGATGAAAAAATCGAAATACAGATGCAGCGTGAATTGTCTATCTCGGGAATTGTTCGCTCTAAAAACTCCCAACCGGTCCCTCATTTTTCGATTCAGTTGGTTCAGGAATCCAATCTGGGCGTGATAGAAAATGAAAGGGCAGAAGAGTTCCATTCTCCAGACGGCGCATTCGTCATCGAAAATGTGATTCCCGGTAACTGGACTCTGATTGCTAGTGCAGAATCGTTTTCAGCGAATCGTCTGGGGCCATTTTCTCTCTTGCCTGGAACAAAACGATCTTTCCTTTTCGAACTCACTCCTGGCAGAACAATACGTGGATTTGTTTTGGGAGAAGCGAGTGAATCTGCAGTTAGCGCACAGGTTTGGCAAGCTTATCGAAGCAAATGGAATCAGTTTTCCGGTGTGATTGGAGAAATTGTCAAAACCGACGAAGCGGGGAATTTCGAGCTTCAGGGAATGCCGTTCGAGTCTTTTACTCTGCGAATTCGCAGCAACAAATATGCTGACGCCGTTGCAACAGTTCCTGCGAGCACGGAAAGCTTGTTTGAATTAACTCCAATTACCTTGCAACGCGGTGCACGTATCGAAGGGAGTTGTTGGGGGCCGAATGGCGAGGTGTTGAAAGGCTTTGTCATCGATGTGATCCCAGGGGAAATGCAGGACGCAACGACCCGCGTAATTGCCGATTCTAAAGGTCAATACTCCATCGAGTCCGTTGCTGCGGGTGAAGTCGAGCTGGTTGGTTTTTATCCCGGCTCTTTACCAGGAATTTCTCCGACACATCGTTTTCATCGACGTACAAAAGTAGAAAACCGACAAAACGCCAGAATCGATTTCGATTGTCGCAATTGGAGCTCAGTACGTGGCAAAGCCATCGATTATCCAGTGGGAAAAAGCGAAAACTGGACCGTACATTTGAGGCACGTTGGAATTGAGAACGGGGGATTAGAAGGTTCCAGTGTTTTGAACTCCAAAGGGGAGTATGAAATCTACCCTCTCAGTCAGGGCGAATATCAGCTTTGGCTTAACTCAAATGAAGAATTGCGTGCTATCGGAACTTTTTCTCTGGCCGAATCTGAAAGGAAGAGTTTAGATTTTGAAATTGGACTCGCAAAAATCAGCGGAACCGTTTTTGACAAGAGCGGCAACGCCGTTTTGGGGATTACTGTTGCAGCAACACGCAAATTAGACTCCGGTCAGGATGGCGAAACCGTTTTTACTTCTAGTGACGCACAAGGAAATTTTCATTTCGATCGACTCAGATCTGGAAACTATCGAATTCTTTTTCAGGGTGCAGACGAAAAACAAAGCCACCAAGAAAATATAGAGCTATTGCCAGGAGAAGCCCGTTCGCTCGAAGTCCATATGAGAAATTGATTAAGCCCAACTCTCTCCAGTTACTTTACTAGGCTCAATCGCTAGATATTTATAACAACTCGATATTCCAACTACGATCAAATTGAAAAGGGAGAGTCGTCATGAAACGCCAAATACTTGGCTCGTTGGGGTATTTATTCATTTTTGTCACCACTGCTGCTGCACAATCTTTGCCAGATCCTCAATCTCCGCGGAACGATCCCAATGAAATACAAATCAATGCACCAGCGCCGCATCCGGTTTATTCGGGAATCGCGTCAGGTCACCTGCTAGTGAAATTCAATGACAGTTTTATTGCTTGTCCGCATTGTTTGTTAAGAAGAGATGTCGCCATCCCTTCAGAGTTGTCCCCCGCCGCCAGGCAGTTGATGACTCGCATCACTATAGGCGCACGAAGTATGACTCCACTATTTCGAACCGAGTTAGAAGAACAGATGTGGAATGTCGCCTCGACTGCCTACAACCTTCCATTGCTTCAGGCTGCGTGGGAAGTGAAGTTGGAATCCGCACGCGCAAAGAATTCGAATCGCACGCAGCGAATGCCAGCAAATTACTCTCTGCCTTCCGGTCTCTATCACATCTATCGATTCGAATTAGAAGATCCCGAGAAAATGTCCGAGTGGATTTCAGAGCTCGCTGCCAGCTCTTACATCGATTGGGTTTCTCCTGACTACATCATTCAGACAGAACATATCCCCCAACAAAGAAGATTGTCGAAACCGCGCCCACAGTTAGCTCCTCAACCGCCTCTCGTTCCTGGCCCAGATCCAATTTTGCGGCCCAACGATCCCTATTTTCATTCGAATAATTCTTGGGGCCAAAACTACGACGATCTCTGGGGACTGAAAAAAATTCGCTCACAAGCTGCTTGGCAAGAAAACGAAGGAGAGGGAATTGTTGTTGCGGTGATTGATACCGGACTTGATCGTTTGCATCCAGACATTGCGGGCAATGTCTGGTTTAACTCAGGGGAAAGGCCAAATCCAAATGGAATTGACGATGACGGAAATGGCTATATTGACGATCGCTGGGGTTGGGATTTTTCTACCTGCGCTTTGTCAGACAGTTTCGGTTTTTGCCATGTTTTTAAGGAGCCAGATAACGAGGCAATCGATGGACATGGACACGGAACTCATGTCAGCGGGACTATCGCAGCTGTAGGAAATAATGGCATCGGCGTGATTGGAGTGGCCCCCAAATCACGCATCATGCCGCTTAAAGCTTTAAGCGATCAGGGTGGAGGACTTTCCAGCGAACTAGCGCAGGCCATTCTTTATGCTGCGATAGAAGGTGCAGACGTGCTCAACAACAGTTGGGGTTGTGGAGATGCTTGTCCCAGCAATCCTCCAGTCGAAGAAGCGGTGCGTTTGGCCTATGGGCTTGGCGCAGTCGTGCTCTTCGCGGCAGGAAACTCAAATTCTGATGCTGCTTTTCGAAGCCCTCAGAATATGCCAGAGTCCATTGTGGTTGGAGCGAGTGACCCTCTTGACCAGCGTTGCGATTTTTCAAATTTCGGTGTGCAGATGGACTTGTTAGCACCTGGAGGGGAAAGTGGGTCCAGTTGTAGCGATGCAGGGAATAACAACATCCTTTCTTTGCGTTCTGGAGCAACAGATATGTTCGCTGGACGCTGCAACGGCAGCTGGACGGGGCAAATGTTGCTTGGAGAAAATTATATACGTGCTCGTGGTACAAGTATGGCAGCGCCACACGCGAGTGGAGCGGCGGCGCTTCTGCTCTCAAAACGACCAAGTCTCTCTGCTGAAGCGCTTCGTCAAACCTTGCGAGTGTCTACGAACGATTTGAACTCTCCTGGATTTGATTTGATGACAGGTGCCGGTCGCTTAGATCTTAGCTCCGCAATTACATTGCCCGCAGTTCTCGAAGCACAAATCTCTTTTCCTCGTTCAGGTTCCAACTGGAGCAGTTTAGATGATTGGCTTCCAATCGAAGGAAGCGCTTTTGGTCAAAATTTCGAACGGTATCAATTGCTTTGGTCGACCGAAACCGGTCCTTGGATTTCGATTGAAGACTCTATCGCAACCCCTGTGCAAGGTGGCTTGCTCGGTTTTTTTCGCGTCTCTGATCTCGATACTGGTTTCTATCGAATTCAATTGAAAGCCACGATGCTAAATGGGGAATTTTTTCAAGACATCGTTCAGATCTTTGTAGAAAAAGGTGTGCGCGCGATCACGACAAATCCCGCGTGGCAATGGTCTCCAAGAATTTCGCAGGACTGGGTGGTTTGGACCGAGTCGCGTGATGGTGGTTTGCTGAACACAGGGGTTTACGCCTACAACCTTGCAAGTAGAGAAGAGCGAGTGG
>CAZMYG010000090.1:0-11930 GCA_964570465.1 uncultured Planctomycetales bacterium | reverse complement strand
TCCGAGTTCACGTGCAACAGTTTCTCAAAGGAAGGAATTTACTCAAAACATGACAGTACGAGTCCGCTTCGCTCCCTCTCCTACAGGTTATCTCCATATTGGCGGCGTCAGGACCGCACTTTTTAACTGGCTTTTTGCCAAGCACGAAAAAGGCGAATTCATTTTGCGTATCGAAGACACCGATCGTGAACGCTCTACAGAAGAAGCCATCACTCAAATTCTCGATGGTATGAAATGGGTCGGACTCGATTGGGATGAAGGGCCCGCAAAAACAGTAGGCGCTGCTGCCGTTGGTGCTCACGGTCCTTATCGACAGACTGAAAGACTTTCGATTTATCAAAAATATGCTGAACACCTTTTGAAAAGTGGACATCTCTATCGCTGCTATTGCACGCCGGAAGAATTAGAAACGCGACGCAAAGAAGCTATCGCCTTGAAAAAGGCTTTTCGCTATGACGGTCGCTGTCGCGACAAGGGAGAAATCACAGGGAAGTCTTTCACCTTACGTTTGCGAATTCCAGATGACGGAGAAATTGCCGTTGACGATCTTGTTCGCGGGAGAGTCGTTTTCAAAAACAAAGAGCTCGACGATTGGATCTGCCTGCGTAGTGATGGCTCCCCCACCTATAACTTCTGCGTCGTTGTAGACGACGTGACCATGAAAATTTCTCATGTGATTCGCGGCGACGATCACTTGAACAATACGCCAAAACAAATTCATCTCTTCAATGCGTTTGGATTCGCATTACCCGTCTTCGCCCATCTACCCATGATTCTCGGCCAAGATCGACAAGGGAAACTTTCCAAACGTCACGGAGCCACTTCCGTTCTTGAATATCGCGACATGGGTTTTTTGCCAGAAGCCGTACTCAATTATCTTGCGAGACTTTGTTGGTCGAGCGGAGATCAGGAAATTTTTACCATTGGAGAGTTAAAAGCCAAATTCACTCTCGAAGGAATTGGCAAATCCGCAGCCGCTTTCGATATCGACAAGCTCACCTGGGTCAATGCCGAGCATTTGAAAAAACTTTCCGACAAACAGTTACTAGAACTCGCCATGCCTTATTTCGAAGCGGCTGGTTATCCACAGAGAGACAATGACTGGATGGAAAAACTCATTCACAGCCTGCGCGAGCGGGCCAAGACCTTTGTCGAGTTGCGCGATGCCGCGGCTTTTCTCTTCAAAGAACCCACAATCGATGCAAAGGCGGCTGAAAAACATTTGAGCCCAGCGATTGCGACTCCTTTCCGTGAGCTCATCGAAGTGCTGGAAAAAACATCAGACTGGTCTGAATCCACGTTAAAACCCCTCTTCAATGAAATTCTCACAAAACACAATCTTAAAATGGTGGCTCTCGCCCAGGCTGTTCGTGTTTCGATCACGGGAACTGATGTAAGCCCGCCGATTTTTGATGTGATGAATTTATTGGGCAGGGAAAAAAGTCTACAAAGATTAAAAGCTCAACTCGCCAAACTGATTTAACTCAGCGCAGCTAGGGTGCCGATCTTGAATCTGTGAATTCAGCGACTTGGCATTTCCGAACTTCTTACGAGCAGCGACTGGTGCGACTCCTTTGCTGGTTTGGCTATGTCTTTTTATTTAGCTCCATACTTGGCATCTTTTGGATGGCGTTCGGACTTTCCAAAACTTTCAATCTAAAGGAAGAGGATCTGACATCGTTTTGGACCTGCTTTTCTTTAGGAATCACGATCGCAAGCTGGCAAACATTGCGTCGACACCGATGGCACTTAGCTCTCGAAAAAGACGGTATACGACTCGGAAAATGGATGCCGCGTTGGATTCCGTATGGAGAAATCGCGATTGTAGACGCTAGTCAACATACCGTCCCTTCTCATGTTCACTGTGAAGATGAGAATGAAAAAACCTATTTCAATCAGGAACTCTTTCATCATTCTGTTTGCCGACTTTCGATTCTGAATAAAAAAGGAAGAAAGACTTTTATCTGGCTGAATGCGGATCAGGCCGAGCAAGCGCTATTTGCGATTGGTTTGTCTTCTCCAAATGCAATCGGCATTAGTCTGGAACAACAATATTATCTCCCAGCAAAACTAGACATGACACGCAAGCAATTCCGGAGATTTCTGGCAAAACGTAATGTGAAAAACGCTTTTGTTTTCACTCTTGCTGCCATTTTTTTCCTGATGATGGGACTCTCTAAAGAGATCTGGTACTTCTATTTGATTGCAGCATCTTCCGCATCCGCTGCTGTATTTAGTTTTCTACAAGTTGCCCGAGTGCTGTCTCGAGGCGGGGACAAATTGAGAAGTTGGAGAGATCCCGAAGAGCTTCTGAAACCCTTATAAATTGATCAAAGTTGGTAGTCCCGAGGGGAATCGAACCCCCGTTTGGGCCTTGAGAGGGCCCTGTCCTAGGCCACTAGACGACGGGACCGAGTACAGTTTCTGTCACCACAACATCGCGCTTCCAGAACGGGTCAAAATGGCCCAGATTTTTCCGCTCGGCGACCGAACGCGTGTTTGCTTCGCAACACGCGGAGGGAGCTGAACGGGAAAAGATGGGCCATTTTCACCCGTTCTGGCTGGGGGGGAAGGAGTCGAACCCTCACTCACAGATCCAGAATCTGCTGTCCTACCATTAGACGACCCCCCAAGGCAAGCTGTTGTTGTTAACCGGAACTTGCAAATCCGTCAACGTCGTTTTGCTTGCCTGTAGTAATCGATAAGATCGCGGAAATTCCACATGAAAGAAACTCTGCGCTCGCTGCGACATCGCAATTTCAGGCTCTTCCTTAGCGGACAATTGATTTCGCTGATTGGGACCTGGATGCAAAGCATCGCAGAAGGTTGGTTGCTCTATCAAATGACGGGATCGGCGGCGTTATTAGGTGTATTGGGATTTCTTGCGAATATCCCCGCTCTTTTTCCAGGTCCGATTGCCGGAGTTTTTGTCGATCGACACAACAAAAGGAAAATGATTTTCGCGACACAAAGCGCTTCGATGCTTTGTGCTTTTGTGCTCGCGGCGCTGGTATTCACAGGAACGGTTCAAGTCTGGCATCTACTCGCTCTGGCACTTTGTTTGGGTTTGATCAACACCTGGGACATTCCCGCGCGACAAGCCTTTCTCTTCGAAATGGTCGGACGCGAGGATTTGATGAACGCGATTGCGCTCAATTCCTCGATGTTCAACTGCGCGAAACTGATTGGCCCGGCGATTGGCGGAATTCTTGTCTATGCCTTTGGCGAAGGTTGGTGCTTTCTCATCAATGGGATTTCTTATTTCGCGGTTTTGGCTTCTCTCGCTTTGATGAAATTAGAAAAGAAGGAAGAGATTTCTAAGCAAGAAGGGCTGATGCAAAGACTGCGAGAAGGCTATCACTTCATCCACAGCCATCACCCGATTCGCGATTTGCTTTTACTACTTGGAGTGGTTTGCGTTGCGGTGGCCCCCTACTCGGTCCTTCTCCCTGTCTTTACAGATCAAATTCTGGAATCCGGCTCTCGTGGCTATGGAATCTTGATGTCCGCTGCGGGTTTGGGTGCTTTATTCGCAGCGATTTCCATCGCTTCGCGACGTAGCTTTCGTTCTCTTGGTGGTCCCGCAGGAGCTGCGGCAACAGGAATGGGAACCTTTCTCATCGTTTTTAGTTTTTCAAAATCATTTTGGCTCTCGGCCGTCGCACTGTTCTTTGTCGGGTTCTTTCTGATGTATACCTTGGTCTGTATCAACACCTTGATTCAAAGCATGTCACCAGACTCGATGCGCGGCCGGATCATGAGCTACTACACTATGATGATGATGGGGATTCCTCCTTTGGGTTGTTTGATTGTCGGCGCCTGTGCGGAATGGATTGGGGCACCGAGTACAGTCGCAATTTCTGGAGGCATTAGCATTTTGGCGGGAATTGTTTTTCTCTGGAATCTTCCTCGCTTTAAGGAAGAGTCCAAAGCTTTGCTGAGTTTGGCTCAGTCGTAGGAATTAAAAACAAACTACGTTAGGATCTTTCTTCTATGAAAATCAAATACAACTCGCTGTTTTGCTTACTGACTCTCTTCCTCACTTTCTCAACTCCTGCCTCCGCCGATGAATTCGACGAAATCCTCGAGTTGATCCCCGCAGACACGGCGGTCAGTTTGTGTCTACCCAACCCTCAAACCTTTGACACGCTCGCTACACAAATCGACAAAGAATATAAAACCGAATTGCGCGAGCTCAGTGAAGAACTCCAGGCCTATTCAAAAAATATTGACCTGAGCAAACCCGCCGCGTTTCTCTATCTAATTCCAGAAGGAGAAAGTTTTGACCCTCTTGGAATCGAAACTGTTTTGCTCGTTCCTGTGAAAAGTTTTCAGACATTTCTAGAAGAGCACGACGGTTCGAAAAATGCAGAAAAAACCTGGGAAATCACATTGAAAGGAAGCACCTACTGCGTTGAGCAAAAAGGGAATTTTGCGCTGCTTTCCTCCTCGATTTTACACTCGCAATCCCCCAACAAAGCGCTCCTGCATTACACGGAACTGATTAAAAAGGGCTCACTCAAAGATCGACTCGGTTCCGAGCGCAGCAGCCTACGAAATTCTACTTTTTTCTTACGACTTTCGATTCCTGCCTGGAGAAAAACCTTCGCGGAAGGATGGAAACAAGCGCGGCAATTTTTGCCCTTGCTCGCCATGGGAGCAAGTCAAGGTGGAGCAGACCCAAGCGCAGCGCAAAACATGTTCTCGGGGTTTATAGATCTACTCGAAGAGTTTTTCACTCAATGCGCGAGTCTCGACCTTGCTTTCCAACTCGAAGCGAATCGATCTCATCTAAGGGGGTTCGCTCGCTTCGAACCAGGGTCTATTGCCAACTATCTCAAAACGCAAAAACCTGGACGTTCGAATCCTTTCGCAGGCTTACCTTTTCAAGACTTTTCCGTGGCTTTCGCCATGGATCATCCTGGCGAAAATTCCAACGCGTATTCCTATTTCATTTCGAAACTCTTTCCTTCGAAATCAGAAAACCCTTCGATTCAAGAAATGCTTTCCTTAACACAAGGAGGAAGTGGAATCCTGGGGATGAGTACAAACACAGGCGCATCAAATCCTTCGATGGAATTGTACTTTCAATATTTTTCGAAGAACCATTCCAAGCTCTTGGAACTTTATGAAAAATTGTTCCAAACGCCCCAACCCTTCTTGGACGCCTTTGCAAAAGGAATTCAATACAAACCGACAGGAACACGAAAAGTCGGCGAAGTTGAAATCCACGATTGGGAAATGAACGCTGAGGAAGCGTCCGATCTGGTTCAGGAGTCCATGGAAAGAATGTATGGCGAAAAGCCGCGATTTTTTCTCAGCCAAGGAAACTTTGGCATGCGCTATGCCATGGGAAATGAGAAAACCTGTGAATCCTTTCTAACAGGAAAAGTCTCTCAAGAACTTTCTACTCATCCGCGCCTACAGGCGGCATTGGCAAAATTGCCTTCGCAGTACAACGGGATCGTTTTGATCGATCTACTCCAAATCGCCCGATTAGGAATGGCCCTCTCGCCGATCGATGTCGAACAAACCCCGCAGCTGCCAGCAAGCCAAGATCTCATCGCTTTTTCGTTCCACCTTGCAGGAGAGCCCACCCAATTCGATTTAGAAATGCCGTTTCAACCCCTCCGAGAACTCGTGAATTTCTTTGCTTCCACAACAAGGTCCGCGGCGAGTACGAACACCCCTCGCACTGCCGGAACTCTGTCCATCGGATCCGCAGCTCCAGAATGGGAATTGAAAAATGAAAAGGGCGAAACGGTGAGTTTGAAATCGTTGCGTGGCAAAGTGGTGTTGATGGATTTTTGGGCCACTTGGTGCGGACCCTGTCGTCAGTCGATGCCACGCATTCAAAAAATTCACGAGCGATTCGCTGGCAAACCCGTCGCTGTGTATGGAATCAATTGCTGGGAAGACTCCATGGAAAAAGCCAAAGAATATATGAAGGAGAAAAAATACAGTTACGGCTTGTTACTTGATGGAGACCAGGTCGCTACAAAATACAAGGTGAAAGGAATTCCTACTTTCTATTTGATTGGAGCGGACGGAAAAATCCTCTATTCGACTTCTGGATTCAGCGCTGACGAAGAAGAGGAACTCATAAAAGAGATTGAAAAGGCTTTGCCAAAGTAGAAAATCAAAAGCTAGTTTTTCATGAAGCAATTTTTATTGGTCTTGGTGATTGTGGGTTTAGCCCTGGGCTATTTCCTGCAGACAGAATTTAAGTGCCGCTGCTGCGAGCCCAGCTCTTCGAGTTGTTGCGAAGAAAAGAATGCCAACGACTCCGGCTGCGGATGTGAAATCAGAGAAGCGCCACAGCGCAGCGACAAAATTGCCAGTTTCGCGACATTCCAAATTCCAACACTAGAATTGCTCGCTCTCTCCCGAGAACAGATCTGGACAGGGGCAAACAAAATCGAACAAAACGATTTCCCCATCTCGGATCGGTCTCCCCCAACATACGATCTTTTCCTCTGCAATCTACGGATCTGAAATTCAAACGAGACTCGTTTCGTTTTGTATTTCGTTTTCGTTTTTTGCGGAGTCTTTATGAAGTTTTCTAGAAGCGTTTCTTTTCTGGGGATGACATTGCTTGCAAGCTGTCAAAATGTCGTCCACCAAGACTTAATTCGAGCACGCGAGATCGAACTCTATGGAAATGCCAATCCTTGGGAAGATCAATCTGAACCAGCACAACGTTCTCAATTAGGAGAAAAACCCCGCCTGCAGGACTATATCGACTATGCCATTACCCATAACGCGGGCCTACGCGCTGGTTATGAAAAATGGCAGGCTGCACTTGCAAGAATTCCACAAATCAGTGCTCTCCCAGATCCTCGCTTCTCCTATCAAAGAATGAGCAAGGATGGTGACAATCGTTTTGCACTCTCTACAGAAATTCCCTGGCCCGGAAAATTACAAACAAACTCTACGCTCGGAGAGAAAGAAGCAGAAATCATCTGGTGGGAAGTGATGGAGACTCAATTAGAACTGCTGAAAGAATTGAAAAATACTTATTATGAATATGCCTATCTCGCGAGAGTTGTTGCGATCACGGAAAGAACGGTTCAGTTACTGCGACAATTCGAACCTCTGATTCGCAGCCGAGCGGAATCGAGCGACGATCAAGGAGAATGGTTTCGAATTCAAGTCGAGATCGGAAAACTGGAAAACGAGTTACAAACACTGCAACAATATCGCCCGACATTAAGCCGCAAACTGAATAGTTTGCTCAATCGTGAAGAAAATTCCCTATTGCCTTGGCCTGAGCCATTGGAAATTCATGCCATCAAAACACCTAAAGAAGAACTTGCGAGTATTGCCGCGAAAAATAATCCGAAATTAAATTCTCTACTCCAGGTTCGCGAGTCACGAGCTGTTCAAGTAGATCTCGCAAAACTCAAACGCAAACCGGATTTCACTATCGAAGCGGAATTTGAAGACCAAGAGACTTTTGGAGAATTGGGTAAAGAAGAAAATCGCCTCGCTTTGGGGGTGTCCATCAACTTACCCATTTGGGCGAGAAAACTGGATGCGGCGGAAAACGAAGCACGTTGGTCACTTTCTCAATCAGAGCGTGAGTATCAACAGGAACGAAATGATTTATATGCGGAGCTCGAAATGTCGGTGTATCGCATGGACAATGCTTGGCGGCAAGTTCCTCTGTATCGAGACACCTTGATTCCCGCGGCGAAACAACTGGTCGAGTGGACGAGTTCTCGTTATCAGGCAAATAAAGCCACTCTCTTTGAATGGATTGACGCACAAAGAAATTTGCTTTCTTTGGAAATTGGATTCTGGCGCAATCTCAGCGATTTTGAGATTGCAGTAGCGGAAATTGAAAACTGTTGTGGAGTACCGTTGCGATGAAAACGTTTTTCTTAATGATTCTCTTGGTTCTCGGGGTTTCAGATATTGCCACAGCTCAAGACTCCTCAAAGGCCCCCAGCACCGAAAAACAAAAAACTCTTTGGACTTGTGGCATGCATCCCCAAGTCATCCAGGAATCATCCGGGCTCTGCCCGATTTGCCATATGAAATTGACTCCAATTGCTCCGAGCGCTGGAGGCGAAATTCGCATCGATCCGGTGATGGCGCAAAATATGGGTCTGCGATTGGGAACTGTAAACGAAGGTCCTTTACATCGACGTATTCGCGCTAGCGGAACGCTCAAAGAAGCCGAACCCCGCAAATTTGATGTGATGCTCCAAGTCGAAGGCTATATCTCAAAACTGCACGCAGACACGGAAGGGATGTTTCTTAACAAAGGAGACGCTCTCTACGATCTTTACAGCCCTGAGCTTTTCTACGCACAAGAACGCTATCTCAATGCGATTCGCGTTTTGGAAAAACAGGATTCGGACGGAGTTCCTGGAAGCCAAGAGAAAAATCAATCTTTCTTGGATAGTGCAAAAGACAATTTGCGTATTTGGGGGATGAGTGAAGAAGATCTTGAAATGCTTCGCAAAGAAGGAAAAGCACGGCGAAACACCACCTTTCGAGCTCCTTTCTCTGCTTTTCTCTTAGAAAAAAATGTAGTCCCAGGTTCCTTGGTTTCTGTCGGCAGTCGTTTGATGCGTCTCGTCGATCTCTCGGTACTTTGGCTTGATATTCAGATTTTTGAACAAGATTTGGGGATGATCAAAACTGGTCAAAAGGTTGAGATCCAGCTACGTGCATTCCCAGGAGAAAAGTTTGAAGGGATTCTCAGCTTCCTCGATCCCCGCGTGGATATCACAACTCGCTCCGCGATTGCGCGAGTCGAAATTCCCAATCCGGGATTTCGGCTCAAACCTGGAATGTTCTCCAGCACGGAAATCGAAGTGGAGATTTCAGCGAATGCTGTATTCATCCCTCGCGAAGCGGTGATCGATACAGGCATACGGCAAATTGTTTTTGTGACATCGACAGATCAGCGTTACTCTCCGCGCGAAGTCAAACTTGGCTTCGAAAATGAAGAGGGATTGATCGAAATACGCGAAGGTTTGATGCCCACGGAAAAAATCGTTCTCAGCGGGCAATTTCTCTTAGACAGTGAAAGTCGTTTCCGTGAAGCGCAAGAGAAATGGCGTTCGAAGAACATCCAAACTACTCCTTCATCTTTGCCCACAGAAAATTTCTTTCATTCTTATTTGAAAATGTCTGCTGCTCTGGCCATGGATCAAGAGAAAGAGGCATCTGGATTGATTCCTTCGCTTCAAAACGAAATTCAAACGCTTCTTTCACATCCACAGGCGAGCACCCAACGTAAATTACTCGAGAAGCTACAAGTGCAGGCAAAAGAACTCTCAACAAAAACGATCACCGAACAACGTCAGCAATTCCAAAAACTCAGCGAGACGGCGATTGAACTACTCCAAGCCGCCTCACCACCCGCAACTCTCTCTCCAAAACTCTTCATCGCTCATTGCCCGATGTATCCGGGATCATGGATTCAAAATAACGAAGACATTCTCAATCCTTACTATGGAGCGGAAATGTTGCATTGTGGGGAAATCAAAAAACAGCTCGAGCTCAAGAAGCCATGATTCAAAAGCTCATCGAGTTTTCGGTTCGAAACAAATTGCTCGTACTCTTTCTCACAGCGGCTTTGTTGGGCGCTGGGATTTGGGCAATAGATCAGATTCGTCTCGATGCCATTCCTGATCTCTCCGAAGTACAAGTCATCGTTGTCACCGAGTATCCAGGACAGAATCCCGAAGTCGTCGAGAATCAAATTAGCTATCCACTCACTAGCGCGCTGCTCTCGGTTCCAGGCGCCACAGATGTGCGTGGATTCAGCATGTTCGAGACTTCCTTTGTTTATGTTCTTTTTGAAGACGGAACGGATCTCTATTGGGCGCGAAGTCGAGTACTCGAGTATTTGAATTTTGCTCGAGATCGTTTGCCACAAGGAGTCGAACCTAAACTAGGCCCGGATGCCACTGGGGTCGGTTGGGTACTTCAATATGTACTCTATCCTGGATACTACTGCCCGAATCACCCCAAGCAACGCGGGCTCGAAAAAGCAGGACTCTGTTCTATTGATGGCACTCAGTTACTACCCGCGAATCAAGACCTCTCTCAACTGCGCAGTATTCAGGATTGGTATTTGCGCTTTCCTTTGAGTTCTGTGGAAGGAGTTTCCGAAGTCGCCTCGATTGGTGGCTTTGTTCGGCAATATCAAGTGCTGCTTGAACCCGATCTGCTTTTGGCCTACGGAATTGGCGTCGAGAAAATTGCCGAGGCCATTCGACAATCGAATCACGATGTTGGCGGCTCGGTAATCGAACTCTCCGAGCAAGAATATATGGTTCGCAGCCGTGGCTATTTGCGCGGGCTTGAAGATCTTGGCCTAGTCGTACTGGGAAACACTACAAACGGAACGCCGATTTTCTTGCGCGATGTATCAAAACTTCAAATTGCAGGAGAATCACGACGCGGCGTTGGGGAATGGAATGGAGAAGGCGAAGCGGTTGGTGGAATCATTGTCTCGCGTTTTGGTGAAAACGCTTACAAGGTGATTCAAGATGCGAAACGCCAACTTTTTGAACTCGAAGACGGCTTGCCACCCGGTGTTTTCTTTCGCATCAGTTATGACCGTTCTGCGTTGATTGAACGCTCGGTCGACACTCTACGCACAGCTGTCATCGAAGAATTGATTGTCACTGCACTCATCTGCATTGTCTTTCTCTTCCACATTCGCAGTGCTTTTGTCGCCATACTGGTCTTGCCTATTGGTTTATTGATCTCGCTTCTCGTCATGCAGTGGTTGGGAATCAACGCCAATATCATGAGCCTTGGCGGACTTGCTCTCGCCATTTCCGTCATGGTGGATTCGGCGATCGTGATGATTGAGAACGCGCATCAATGTCTGCAACGAGAAAAAGAGAGAATGGAAAAAGGAGAAACTTCCCGGGTCGAAGTCATTCTCCAAGCTGCTAAAGAAGTAGGGCCTAGTCTCTTTTACTCGTTATTGATCATCACCGTTTCCTTTTTACCCATCTTCGTTCTAGGAGATCAGTCAGGAAAACTCTTTAAACCCCTGGCCTTCACAAAAACTTTTGCCATCGCCGCGGGAGCGATTCTAGGAATCACCGTGGTACCCGCCCTTATGGTGCTTTGGATTCGAGGGCGAATTCCCAAGGAAGAAGACAATCCTGTCAATCGATTTTCGGAAAAGGTTTACGAGCCTGCCTTTCATTTTGTGCTTCGCTATCCCAAAAGCACTTTGGCCGTTGTCTGTTTGCTGGGACTCTCAACTCTCTACCCACTTTCCCGACTGGGCAGTGAATTCATGCCCGCATTAGACGAGGGCGATTTGCTTTACATGCCCACCACCGATCCCAGCATTTCCATCACCAAGGCGAAAGAGTTACTCCAACAAACAGACAAATTGATCGCGAGTTTTCCAGAAGTGCGCTCCGTGCACGGAAAAATCGGAAGAGCTGAAACCGCTACCGATCCCGCTCCTCTCTCCATGATCGAAACGGTGATTCAACTAGAAACAGATCCGGAAAAATGGCGCAAGCGCAGTGAAAAAGGATTTCTAGGACTTTGGAGTTCCGAGCGGAAAATCACGACTGAAGAATTGCTTTATGGTTGGGAAGATACTGACGGAACGAAACATCCAGGAATGAATCAGGCTCTCTCCTTTCCTGGCATGGCAAACTCTTGGCCTTACCCCATCGAAAATCGAATCAATATGCTTTCGACGGGAATCAAAACTCCTGTCGGAGTGAAAATACTCGGACCCGATTTACAAACACTTTCCGATCTCGCCGAAAGAACGGCTCTCGCCATTCGTGGAGTGAAAGGAACTCAAAGCGCTTATGCGGAAAAAACTCTGGGTGGCTATTACCTCGATTTTGAAATCGATCGCGAAGAAGCGGCTCGCCATGGTTTGAGCGTAGGCGATGTTCAAAATGTCTTACTCTCTGCGATAGGCG
>CAZMYG010000089.1:0-11933 GCA_964570465.1 uncultured Planctomycetales bacterium | reverse complement strand
CCACTCCCTCAAACCATGCGGTCGGGGGTAGGGTCTTTATCTTAGTTGCGTTCGTCTGCACCCATATCAATGCGCCCACCAACAACACGAGACTCTCCAAAGAGATCTGTTTCGCCAGATGTAGGCACATAGTTGGGATTGCCTGCATTGATACAGGGAGAATTTTGCAACAATCTATAATTCGCTTCGAGCTGAGGATTAAGATCGATATTACCCACCAAAAACTGCAAAGTCGAAAACGGCACGTTATAGCAACCAGCCTGAAGATTTTCGCAATCGCTATAGCGAACGCTGAGACTTGTTCCCTCGCTAAGTAAAGCGATTTGCATTCCCCAAGCGGCCTGATTGCCCCAAACAATGGAGCTGTCCAAAGTCGCGGACAGATTTTTTAGCGCGATCGCACCCCCTTGACTTGCGTTCGCAACATTCTGCAACAAGCTGCAATTGCGTATCGACAAGGATCCTCCATCCGCAGCGATCCCTGCCCCCCAACAAAGATGGAGTGCAGATCCGCTCGTTTGATTAAGAGCAAGCAAACTATTGCTCAGAGAAATTTGAGCCGCGGATTGAAAAATGGCTCCTCCAGGTCCATTGCTTATATTTCCAAGGAAACGGCAATTCATGATTTCTGCATCGCCGCCTTGAAGATGTAAGGCCCCACCCCTTCCATTGCCAACGATCGCCGTTGTCGTGCGATTCGTTAAGAACTCGCATTCGAGCAAAGACAGTTCTGCATAAGAGGAGTAAAGTCCCCCGCCGAAAGAATCGGCCTGATTGTTTACAAATCGGCAACGAGTCAAAGTCGGATTTCCAACACCGACATACATTCCTCCGCCTTGCCCTGCCATGCTGTCGAGAATCTGACAGTCTGAGAACTTGAGATCGCTGCCGTTTAAGAAAATGGCTCCACCTTGTCCGCCAGCCAAATTGCCTCGCTTGAAAGTAAAGCCAGAAATTTCAGATTCATTACTTAATCCCGTGGAATAGAGACAGCGACGAGAATTGCTGCCATCAATGATTGTTGCGGCATAGAGGTTCGGGTCGCGAGCCATGCCCGCAGTCGGATAACCGCCCCAGATTTTTAAATTTTTCCCAGACCAAACTACGACTCCCAAATGCGATTGTTCTGTTGGGCAAACGCTATAAGTCCCCTGCACCACTCCGATGATGTCACCAGGACTGGCATAGTTGATCGCGGATTGAATATCCGTGAAATCCCCGGAACCGTTGACATCGACCCAAAGATTGGGGCCTGCCGGATAGGCCGCAGCATTTCCCATAGCCTGGCTGCCTTCATAGGCACCAATATCGAATTGTGCTCCTTGAGGTCGCGGAGTTCCTTCAATGTCATCCGCCAAACCAGACATGGCCGTGCCGGAATCGATACAACCACTACCCGTGCGCAAAGCAAAATTTCCAGTAGCCGGGCTCACAAACAATGGCGTTGTATTGATATTGCCCTGTCCCAAAAAACCTCCTCCTTGGATATTGGAAAAACGAATGATCGGATTGGATTGACTGGCTGGATGGAGTATGTCGATTTCAAGACCACTTCCACCGTTCCACAAAATGCAATTCGTGATTTCGGGATTGCTCGCCGTCAAACTCAACGCACGGCCTTCTTGCGAAAAACTAGCTGAAACATCGTTTCCGAAAAAAGTGCAGTTGATGAATTTCGGGTCACTGTAGAGACAAGCGAATGCGCCACCCAACGACTGCCCCGTGTTCTGACGGAATACACAGTTCAAGAAAACAGGATCTGACTGGAAAAGAAACGCACCCCCACCCCAATCGGCCTCGTTGGAATAGAACACCATGTTTTTAAATGTAGGCGAGCTTTGCCAAAGATTGATCGCGCCACCCAAAGTAGGAGTTGAGGGCTGAGCGGGTGTAGCGGCCATACCATCGCGAATGGTGATTCCTTCGAAATAGACACTATTCGCTTTGCGATCGAGTAGAAACGCTGGTCCGAGATTCTGACAATCGATAGTACAAAGAGCAGGTCCATGCTCGCTGATCAAACTGATTCGTTCTTTTGTATTATCGGGAATAGAAATGCTTTGGTTTCCAACACCCTGATAATTTCCATCTTTTAAAACAATGCATGTCCCTTTTGTGGCCGCATTGATGGCATCTTGAATCTTGCAAAAAGGATAATTAGCGCTGCCATTGCCCCAACCACCACAATCATTCGCATAGACAAGTGGAGTTTCAAAGGCTCCTCGATCAGCGTCTCCAACACGAGCGTTCCCGTCGAAATCTTGGTTTTCAAAATACAAAGGATGTGCCGTATCGCGACTAGGGCTGTTAGGCCTTAACCCAAAATTCCTTCCTGCAGAATTGATGAATTGAGGATCCGTGCTGCTAACAGCAGTGCCAAAATTAGAACTCCAAGCTTGGATAGTGCAGTATTCAAGATTCAAATCATTCTGATTGTTAATAAAACGAATTTCTTGGCCGCCGTTCCAAAGAATGGAATTTCGAAGCCGCCACTGGGAAGCACTTTGACTTTCATAGGCCAAAGCCCGGCCTTCTCCGTTTGCAAGATTCCCATAAAAAGTACAGTGATCGAATTTGGGACGGTGACTTCGAATGTAGCAAGCGCCTCCAGACCCTCCCTCTGCTCGATTTGAATCAAAAACACAATTTATGAAACTTTCGTTGGCAGATGTTTGATCGTCCTCTGCAAACAGATAAACCGCTCCTCCTTGTTGCAGGGCGAGATTGTTTTCGAAAAGACAGCGTTCGAAGCGAAAATTTTGGGAATCGCTGTAAATCGCGCCCCCCTGACCGGCGGTATTATTTCGAAATATGCAATTCCAGAACACTGGCTGAGCGCTAGGGACAATCATGACCGCTCCTCCGGGACCCGTCGCTTGGTTCTCCTCGAAAATACAATTGCGAATCATAGGAGTACAATTCGCCCCAATGGACACGGCTCCGCCATAGACATTGAGGAAGTTTGCACGTCCATTGCGAATCGTAAAACCGTCGATGGTTGCCCGCCCTTGTCCTGGCACACAGGAACTAAAATTGAAAGCGCGTCCTTGTTCTTGGATATCAAGAGTGCATTGAGCTGGGCCGTTTTCGCTGCGAAGGATAAGAGTTTTCCCAAGAAAATCGATATTTCGAAAACCATTGCCTGAGTAATTTCCAGAAGCGACGAGAATGACATCGCAATTGCTTGCAGCGTTAATTGCAGCCTGAATTGTTGGGAATTGACTTGGCACTTGCAAAGACGGTCTCTCACAAGAATCGAGCAGTCCATTGTGATTGTCATCGCAATAGGAAATCTCTTCACAATCTGGAGTACCGCTATTGTCACAATCCGTGAAGAGCGAAGGACTACTGTGAATTAATTCCTCACGATTGTTCAGCAGAGACTCTCGCATGAAGTTGAGCTGTCCCGACGAAAAGTGCCAATCCGTGCAATTCCAAAAATAAGACATGAGATTTGATTCATCGGGATCGTAGGGATCTCCGTTCGCGTCCTCCTCGTCCCCCGAATAGTTACAGGTCATACTTGCTGATTCCCTAGGGTCCGCAGGCGTATCGCAGAAAAAGTCCCCTGCACTTGCACAATTGGCTCCAGGTCCACGAGTGACTAACTCAGCATAGTTGCAATCGGGGTCATAACAACCTGGACCGTGACAAGCGTGGTAACAGTTAAAAGTATGGTAGAGATCAAAGTAATGCCCCATTTCGTGAGAAATGGTGTTGTCTGGAGCGAGATACTCTGGATCAACAATCACGCCGTTGGGATTTGTCCAACTGTAAAAGGAAAGTCCTGACAAATGCCGGATTTGCCCATTGGCATTCGTGTAATCCTCAAGACCCGGAGTGAGATAAACGTTGACCGCATTGGGAACTGGATTGGTTTCGAGTAAATCCTCTTCTTCAGGGTGTTCCAGCGAATTGTAGTAAGCGTCGTTGTTAATCCAATCGACACTACCGGTTTGAAAAAATTGTATCGAAGCCCCAGAAAACATCTGATTGAGCTGAGCTATCGATTCGCACAGAGGGTATGAGTTCAATCCTCCAGTACCATTGCTACGCCTGACAATGTGAAATGCGACAGGAACATAAAGTGTCGTGTTTCCAGCGACTCCGCCTTCTTCGCGTACAGATCGGCGAGGCCAGTCTCGCTTTTCTCGACCTCGCTGTGATATTTCGACTTCTTCAATTCCACATTCTCGAAATGAGCCCTTGTCTGGAGTTCTAGGAGATTTTGAATCGATACGAGAAGAGGAATCTTTGCTTGCAACAGAACCAGAAGAAGTCACGGTTTTGCTTCCTGGAGCTAGAAATCCCAAGGTGAAAATCAAAAATGCCGCAACGATCGCAAGCAAAACCAAGAAAAATGCTTTCATGAATGGACTCCGTGGAAAATCTCGGGAAATCTGGCCCTATATCGACACTGGCGGAGAAAACGCTGAAGTTGCTATGTCCCTGCTTTTTAGGGAATGGCGCATTACTTCCGGCGACAAGCGCGCTAAGTACTAGATGAATTTCTAGGGAGAAACTCATGCAAAAATTTCAATCCATTTTCATTTTATTATTGCTCGCAACCCCTCTAGGAGCCCAAGAACTCTACTGGACCGATTACGGGGCTCAGAAACTTCAGAGTTACTCTGTGCAAGACGGAAAAGTACGGGATTTGCTTGTGAATCCTGTCGATTTTCCCTTTGACCTCGCGGCAGATGCGGCTGCGGGCAAAGCCTATTGGGTCGAATATCAATTGAAGGAGATTCGCCGGGCAAACTTCAACGGCAGCGGACTCGAGACGATTTATCGCGCAGAGAATGGCAATCTTTACGAGATCGCCTTAGATCGAGCACGCGGGAAGATTTATTGGAGCAATCCGGGCGCTCAAAGTATCGAACGCGCGAATCTAGATGGCAGCGGTGTAGAAACGGTTTTTCACGGACAAGCTTGTGTCGGACTGGCACTCGACTCGCAAAACGAGTGGCTCTATTTCACCGCTTCAAGCGATCATGGGCAGGGGGAAATCCGCCGCATCAAACTCGATGGCTCGATTTTAGAACTCTTGTATACAACTCCTCAAACGCCCCAACCTAGCGCTCCCTCCCGCATTGCCATAGATACCCTTCATCAACGCATTTACTGGATTCAATATCCCACTGGCACGATTTACCGCAGCGATCTGGACAAATTCAATCCAACTTTAGTCGTCAACTTTCAGAACGGTTTTTTCGCGGCGGATATCGCCGTCGATCCCGCAGCAGGGCGACTTTTCTGGACAGAGGGCTGGGTGGACTGGTATGCCGCAACAAAAAGTGCCGATCTGGATGGATTAAATGTTCAGTCTCTTGGGATCGGAGGCATGTGGAGTGCTTGGGGCATTGATGTCGACACAACATCGCAAAGAGTCTATGTCTGGCAGAATTTCGTTGCGGAATTTGGTTTGGCGAGCGCAGCGTACGACGGCAGCGAAAAGGAAGAGCACTTACACTCTCAATTACAAAACCCCAAAGGAGTTGCTTTCGATTTTACGAACAACAAAGTCCTTTGGATCGAATCGACGAGCAGTCTTTATGGCGGCATTCTCCGATTAAACCCCGATGGTACAAACAATGAGAGTTTGCTCGCGGTAGATGGCCCACCAAATCAAATCGGTGCCGGATTTGCTGACCAAATCGCCGTCGATTGGGAAAATGGGAAAATGTATTGGTCGGCTAATTTTAATATTCGCCGCGCGAATCTAGATGGAAGTCAGGTTCAGAGCATCGCCAATCCAAGTACAGGGCTTCATTCCACTCGAGGCGTCGCATTAGATCTACAAGCAGGGAAGGTGTATTGGAGCGAATATCGTCTTGGAAGTCCGTTGCCCGCCGACCGCATCATTCGCCGCGCGAATCTCGACGGCACGCAGAAGGAGACTTTTCTCACTCTCGCCGATGGAATCAGCTCGGCGAGTTATCTAACGATCGATCCCTACGAGAGAGCGCTCTATTGGACTGGCGCACTCAGCAGCGGCGGACGCATTCAACGCGCCAATCTTGATGGAAGCCCTGACTTGCAAGATGTGGTCACGGGGCTTTATGGAGCCAGCGGCATTGCGATCGATGGACTCGCCAGAAAAATTTACTGGGCTGATTTGGGTTCGAATGTCACACCGAATGACAACGATAGCCGGATACGGCGCGCAAATTTGGACGGATCCCAAATTGAAGACCTCGTTGTGGGCTTGAGTTTTCCGCAGGGTCTTGCGCTTTACTATGATCCAGGAATTCTCAACAGCTTTCCGCATTCTTGTGCAATCGATGCGCGACAACCGCATCCATTGAACAACCCCGCGCCGAGCTCTGGTTGGCAGAGCATCGACTTGTTTTTCAATCGCCCGGTTCCTGAGCTTTCCATCTTCGATATTCAACTCGCAGAAATCTCGGGTTCAGGATCTGTTCCTCAATTCACCTCCATCCAGAATCTTTCGCCCAGCAAATGGCGTTTGGAATGGAACGAACCCATCGAAGTCGGTGCCTGGACCTGTCTCGAACATCCCGAAAGCGGCTCGCGCGCCTGTCTTGGCTATCTACCCGGCGATGTCAACGGCGACGGCACGAGTTCGCCTTTGGATATTTTGAAAATCATCGACGGCTTGAATAGCGCGGCGAATCCCCCACTCGCCATTTGGCAAACTGATATCGATCGCTCTGGGCATTTCAATCCAGGGGATGTTTTGCGTGTCATCGATTTACTCATTGGTGCAGATGCGTTTGTTCCCTGGCTCTCGCAGTCGCTGCCTCCTTGTCCATAAACAGCAAAATACTCAGTCGCCGAGTAAAAGCACTCAACGACTGAGTATTGGATACAACGTGCTTACTTCGTCGCGAACTGATGTTTTCGCGCTTGTTCGCGCAAGGCGTTAATCATCGCAACATCGAGAGTGTCGCTGCCACCGCTTGCGAGTTCTTTCATTTTTTCTTCAATGAATTTTGCGCGAGCTTCATTGAGCTTGGAGATGTTTTGCTGAATCTCCACTCGTGTCTTGGCATTTTCAGCAACGAACTTTTCCTGTGCGGCCAAATCCATTGCCTGCATCACTGGTGGAAGATCTGCCTTTTTCAAATCCGAGAGTTTGCATTTGCCATTTTTTGTCGCATCGACGAGATCCCAGGCATCATTGCGATAATTCCCAGTGGATTTTGTGACGGCCCGTTCCGCACAAGCTGCAGGCGACAGATCCGTAGCATTTTGATCCTGCATTTTTTGTCTTTCCGCGCTCGCGCTACCCAAAGAGCCATAGGGAATATAGGTTTTATTCAACTCGATATTGAGCTGCAGGATTTGCGCATCCATCGGGCAGTCGATGAGCACAGGGCGGCGATTTTGATCGATGTGGAAGTACTTGCCCTCCGCAATATCCGCTCCGTCTTTCCAATTCGTGCGAACGCCTTCAGCAAAATCCCCGCAGTGAATCGTGTTCACCACAATTCCTTTTCTCACTGCATTTGCACAAGCGATGCGATAGTCGAGAGAGCCTTGAGTGAAGGGTTCATTCCCCGCAATGAAAACCACTTTCATGTCGTTGGGATCTGAACTCCAGTTGAGTCCACTCACCGCGGATTGAATCACTTCCCCGCAATATTCATCACCACCATTGGTTTGCAACGCGAAGAGCTGTTCCGAAACGCGATCGAGATCCGTAGTCAGCGGCAGAATCATTCGCAGGTATTTTTCCTGCACGGAAATGGTCGACTTGCCATATTCATAAAGCGCCACTTCGATGTCGGGACTAAGTCCATGTCTTTCGAAGGTCGAGAAATCGTTGACGATTTTCCACAGCTGAGTTTTGGCTTGGTCGATGAGGCCCTGCATGCTGCCGCTGGTATCGAGCAAGAGGGCGAGTTGAATGCGGGGTTTTTTGATTTTTATGGGGCGAAAACAATCGTGATAAGCGAAGCCGCCAAACAGGGTGAGACAACTAAGTCCAGTCAAAGCAATCTTCATGGGTTTCTCCTTTATTTTGAAATTTCCTAAAAGGCTGCCCTGCGACGTGCTCCATTCACTTTGGTTCTGAACTACGCAAGAAAACCTTCTGGCAAAGAGTAGCTTTAAATAGACCGGTTAATTGTCACGGCTTCGTAACTTAGAGCGAGAAACAGGGAAGATTTAAGAAAGAATGGCCTCGGCTTCGATCTCAACCAACATTTGCGGGTCGATGAGTTGGCTAATTTGGATCATGCTCGTTGCAGGACGAATCGTTCCAAAGAATTCCCCGTGAGCGCGGCCGATCTTTTCCCAATCGGAGATTTTGGTGACATAGATTCGTGTGCGAACAACATTTTCCAAACTCGCGCCCGCCTTTTCCAAAGCGGATTGAATATTCTTCAAAGTTTGCACGGTTTGCAGATAGGGATCGCCAACGCCGACAATTTTTCCATCGGATCCTGTGGCTGTAGTGCCAGAAACATGCACGGTATTTCCCACCCGCACCGCACGTGAATAACCAACGATAGGTTCCCACTGAGTATGAGTTGAGATATTCATTCTCTTCTGAGCACGATCACGAAAAACGGGGAAATATGCTTCCCAAGGTCCCACTTCGCTTTGATATTGTTTCGCCATAACGCGAGCAATCTGGGCGATATGCCCTAGGTCGTGCACAACCCAGGTTGAGAGATGTTGAGACAGAATCACCTTGCCTAACCTTGGATGCGACGCTTGACGTTGCAGGTCTTCGTCCTTCAAAGACAGATCCCGCAATTCCATTAGGTTCTGTTTTCGCAGAGATTCAAACTCATCGAGCAATTGATCGCAGCTTTTCCCTTGGCTCTCGCGAAAGTGCGCGGCCATATCGAAGGGTTCAAAAGGCTTCGAATCTCCAAATTCCAGAACCCACTTCGTCCGCGGAACCCAATCGGTTTTCTCTCCATGAATCAGATGACCTAATACATCAAAAGCACTCCAGGAATTGCCGCCCTCATGCGCGTGAGTCCAAACATCGGGCAGCTTTGCCAGCATCGAGCGCAAGGTCGTGGGAGTTCTCTCAAGAATCGTGACGGCATGATCTAGGTTCATCTTCATAGCGTGCCAGTATAGCTGCAGCCTGCATACTGTCCCTAGCTGTTACAAACCCGTTACCGCGTACACCCCTAAAACCCTTTATATTTCCCTTGCCTAGAAACTTTCAAATAAGGAGAAAGATGCAAACGATTCAAAACATGTTCGGCATCGCAGGTCTACTGATGTTCTGCGGTGGAGGCGTATACGAAAAAGATTTGCTAACTCTTGTCACTCAATCAAGCTCATCAGATTCATCTATTTCAAAGCCATCGATCAATACTTTGCGGGAATTGGGGCCTACAGGCCTAGAGGCTCTTCTGAGGCATCTCGATTTCTATAACAGCGGAGGAATGACCTATGGCGCACCGCTTGATCAGGTCCCTCAAGCAAAAGAAGACTTCGATCGTCTGAGGAAAGCAATCGACATGGTTGCTCAGCAAAAAGATGCTGATCTTTCTCGTCTCTATTGGTACACCGATTTCGAAACGGCAAAACGAGCAGCACAAACGCTGAACAAACCCATTCTTTCACTTCGTTTGCTTGGTCGTCTCGATGAAGAATTCAGCTGCGCGAATAGTCGCTTTTTTAGAACAGCTCTTTACCCGAATGCTGAAGTTTCAAAATACTTGCGAGAGCATTTCATCTTGCATTGGCAATCGGTAAGACCGGTTCCCAAAGTTACAATTGATTTTGGCGACGGCCGCAAACTTGAGCGAACTTTGACGGGGAACAGCATTCATTATGTATTGGATCGAAACGGGGACTTGGTTGATGCACTGCCCGGTCTTTATGGGCCCAAGGCTTTTCTACGTTCCTTAAAAGCTGCGGAAGGAATTGCGCAGAGAAAAATTTCTCTGCATGTTGTGCCCAAAAATTTTGTCACTGACTTTCACAGAATGGAATTAGTGCAAAGTCAGAAACAATGGGAAATGGACTTGAGAACCATCGATCTTCCTATAACGAACGAGATGTCGGCACCACAAGCTTCCACTGACAATCTACCGACTGCGCTTGAAGCAACCATAGTCACCGCAACGAAAATGAAGGAGGAATTACCTACACTGCGAAGTCTTTCACTAGAAAAGGAAGCTAGCATGGCAGATGAGAAACTTTGGGAAAAAATAGCGGCGCGCCACTTAGAAGATTCTCGATTGGACGGGATGAGTCACGAGATGATCAAACGCAAGGAGCCAGATCTAGCTGAGAAAGCGATGCGTGCCACGATGAGTAAAGCCTTGGTTGAAAACCCATTGCTGAAATTTGTCCAGAACTTCGAACATTCCATCGCCGAAGATACGGTTCGTAACGAGTACCTACTACATAGCAAAATTCACCGCTGGTTTATGGAAGGTGTTGAGCAAGAAGGAATCGACAAATTTAATGAGCGCGTCTATGCCGAGTTGTTTCTCACGCCAAGTTCGGATCCTTGGCTTGGATTGAATCCCGAAAACGTCTACTGTGCTTTGGAAGACCGAGGCGTGGTGAAGTGAAGCGCTCGTGCGCTCCGAAAAGGATGCCATGACTGTAGGCACGATTTTAGTAATTGAAGATGATGCCGCGATTCGTCGCGGCATCGTCGATGCTTTGAAATTCTCTGGCTACAAGGTCAGTGAAGCACCGGATGGGGAATTGGGAATTACTAGCGCACTTCAACTCGAAGTGGATCTTGTATTGCTCGATGTGTTGATGCCGAAGAAGGACGGCTTCGCCGTACTCGCAGAAATCCGCAAAGCGAAGCCAACCTTGCCAGTGATTTTTCTCACCGCAAAAGGCAGCGAAGAAGATCGCGTGCGCGGACTCAAAGGCGGCGCGGATGACTATGTAGTGAAACCTTTCAGTGTTACTGAATTAATCGCTCGAGTCGAAGCCGTGCTTCGCCGCTCCGCCGAAAGACCACAAGCGATTTCCCAACTCAAAATTGCAGATCGTGTCATTGATTTCGAACGACGCGAAATCCGCTTAGCTCAGGGCAATCGAGTGGAACTCTCCGAACGCGAAGCTTCCTTACTTCACTATCTCGCCGCCAATCCCGGCCGCGCAATTTCGCGTGAAGAATTACTGTCTCGCGTTTGGGGACTCGATCCCAAAGGTGTTCAAACCAGAACCGTCGACATGCATGTCGCGCGTCTGCGTGAAAGTCTGGAAGACAATCCTGAAGAACCCAAGATTTTGCTCACCGTACGATCGAAAGGTTACATGCTCGCCTTGGAGAAAAATCCCTAGTGAAGCCAAACACGAAAACCTGGAGCATCTTTGCAATCTGCGTGATTGCAGTGCTTGGCGCACTGAGTTGGCTGAGTTGGAACTCCCTTCGTCTCGAAAGAATGGAAATCGAAAGTCGACGCGAGGGAGATTATCAAGAATCCCTACGCTTGGCCCTTTGGCGCATTGATTCGGCTTTGACTGGCATCATTACTGCCGAATCGATTCGTTCACCGGAAAGCTATCACTCTGGACCGGAATCTCCCTTTGTCTGTAACTCTGAGTTTTGCAAATTGCATTTCGATTACTCCATAGCCCATCAAGCGACAACTGAGCCTGAGTGGACCGTGACTCACCAGCCTCATGACCGCGATCTCAGCGACCTAACAAAAATATTGAAAGCGTGGAATTTCTTGATGGTTTCCCAACTGAATGATTCCACGCAATTGCCCCCAAAAGAACAATGGGAACTCTTTTGCAACTCTATAGAGCATCCTAAAACGCCCGCGACTTCCTTGCCTCTCTCCGTTCAAAAACAAGAGGGAGAACAACAAGTCAAATCACAGAAAGAGTATGCCGCGAGATGGCAAAACTACGACAACGCACAAATCCTTTCCGCACCAACCAAATCGGGGACAAAGATTGGGAAGGTTATTCCCTTATGGATTGGAGTGGACAGCTCCGTGTCTCATCACAAAGACGAG
>CAZMYG010000088.1:0-11988 GCA_964570465.1 uncultured Planctomycetales bacterium | reverse complement strand
GCTGGTTTTGGTTGGCGATAAAGAAGCGAGCAAACTCGAGATCTTCAGGATTTGTGATTTTTAGATTTTGTTTTCCCCCGGGAATCAAGCGAACCGTCATTCCATAGTGCTGCACGACTCCGGCGTCATCGCTCGCGCGAAAGCCCTCGGCGATGGCCTTTTGATAAAACTCTAGAAACTTTTTGAAATGAAAGGCCTGCGGAGTTTGCGCCGCCCAAAGAGTTTCTCGATCCACACTTTCCAATATGGTTTCCCCGTTGAGCGAACGCTTGATGGAATCAACAATCGGAATTGCCGCGATTGCGGCTCCGTTCTCTTTGGCTGATTCGATCACGGAGCGAATTAACGAGGGACTAGTCAAAGGACGAGCTGCGTCATGAATCAACACAATCTCAGACTCGCGATTCACCTGCGCAAGTGCGGCCCAAACCGAATCGAAGCGTTCTGCGCCTCCAAGTAAGGTTTTCACCAAACGATGCTCAGAGAACATCTTTTTCAAACGGGGAAGATCCTTTGAATTCCCCACGAGGAGAATTTCGACGACGGAATTCAGTGAAGAGAAAAGTGCGACCGTTCTTTCGATTACGCTTTTGCCCGCGAGATCCAGAAAAATCTTGTTCTCAGATGAGCCAAAACGTTGGCCAGATCCCGCCGCAGGAATAATGACAGAGACTTTCACGAAAACATACTAAGCGTAAAGTATCCCTCCGTGAACGAACCCCTACGTATTTTCGGCATTGACCCAGGGACTCATTTCGCCGGCTATGGCGTGATCGACTCCTACAATGGAGATTTGAATTACATCGCTGCGGGGACAATCCGAGGGGGAAAGAAGACGGATCCCATCGCTTCACGATTAGCCAAAATCTATTGCGAGTTGGAACTTTTAATCAAAGAACACAGACCCCACGTAGCTGCGCTAGAACAAGCCTTTTACGGCAAAAGTATCGAAGCTTCGATTCGACTCGGCGAAGGTCGCGGGATAGCGCTCCTTTGCGCGCAACGAAACGGCGTTGCGATCGCAGAATACTCCCCAGCCCTAGTCAAAAAATCAGTTGTTGGATTTGGTCGAGCCGACAAGTCACAAGTCGCAGCCATGGTACAAAACATCCTTCAACTGAAAACCCAACCGAACTCCCCCGATGCCGCTGATGCACTCGCCATCGCCATTTGCCACGGACATCGCTTAGGTCAAACAAACTTCTCACTTGATTCTGAACGACTCACACGTTGAAATACCGCCCATTGTTAGGCGCTTCCTGGAGAAAGGAAGATGACGAGTGGGACGAGGCCATCTGGGCGGATGGCAGAAATTAGAGAAACTTGAAAGACGTTCTCGGTCCACTACAAAAAGAGATCTTAAGAACAATTGCGACTCCTGAACGCAACGCCCACACTCCGCTCCAAATCGTCTCGACACAATGCCAACTCGAAGAAAACTGCCTGGTCGATGCCCTCGCTCTCGATGAAGTCGGTCGCCTGGTTTTCTTATTCCTCGGCCCTAAGACAGAAGAGAAATGGTTTTTCTCCGTTTTAGACACTTTGTCCTGGCTTGAGAGAAATGTATCCCTGCTTCGAGAACGATTCTCGCTCCCTACAAGCGCTGAAGAATTACCCCCAAGATTTTATTTAATCTCCCCGGAATTACCGGAACGAGTTGCGATGCGACTCTCCGCTCTACCTGGATTGGATCTTCTGCTTTACGAATGCCATCCCATGGAACTCGCTGGGGAAAAACGGCTCGCATTGCGATTGATCTCAGGAACTCGCGGCGCGTCGAAGAAAAATTACTCTCGATCTCGTTTTCCGGCTTGGGCGTTGGATCCAAAAGGAGCCGAACTGCTTAGAGTCGCCGTAGAAAAAGTACGCAAGATCGATCCTGAAATTGAACTCGACTGGGGACCCAATCGCTTGCAGTTACATTTCCGAGGACGTCTCTTGGCTTTGCTTTACCCTGACTCGCAAGGTCTACGGGTGCTGATTTCCTCGGGCTCTGATCATAGTCACCCCATCACGGATTACGGACAGTTATTGCCATATCTAAACGCTATCTTCAAGGTTTACATCGAAGTTGCAAATCAAGACCTCAACGAAAAGGGACTCTCTCGTTCCCGCCATGCGTTCGCACCGACGATCGAAAACGGAGAAGTGAGGTTTCCCGGCGCGAGACCTTTGCTGACCCAAGAGGAAGTCGAAGCGATCTCGAAATAGAGTTTTCCTGGGCTGATACAAAAGTTCAGGAGTGGGCATGGAGCGGACTCTACGCATCGAAAGACTGCGAGACGCCCTATGGTGGCGGCGGGAGGAACGTGCGTCTCCAAAATCTGCTTTCTCTCTTGCGATTGCTAGCGGCAAGGGAGGAACGGGCAAGTCCGTAATCAGCGCGAGCCTGGCTGCAAGACTCGTATCTCTTTCTCGTTCAGTCATTCTTTTCGATGCCGATCTAGGTGTTGGCAATGCCCATATTCTTCAAGGCGTGTCCCCAATCTATACAACCGCGCATGTTCTTTCTGGGGCCGTTGAGCTTGCAGATGTAGAGCTCGTTACACCTAGTGGAGTTAAAATTCTCCCTGCTGGATCTGGGATCGCGGGGTTAACGAGCCTCAATCGACAAAGCTTGCAACGACTTGCCCAAGGATTCGAATCCGTACAAAGACATTGCGAATTCCTATTGATCGATTCAGCCGCAGGCATTTCCGATCAAACACTGCATTTCGCTCTCGCGGCAGATTTGACTTTACTGATTGCCACTCCGGATATCACTTCACTTACCGATGCTTATGCCTTGATCAAACTACTGCATCAACGAGATCCTCATTTGCATATGGAGCTGGTGATCAATCGATGCCGTAATGAACATGAAGCTTTGATCGCCGCAGAAAAAATCCGCGGCGTTGCGAAGCGTTTTCTCGGAGCAGAACTCCCGCTCCTAGGTTGGATTCCCGAAGATCCCTGCGTGCGAGACTCGATTGCTAAGAAAGTTCCTTTCTTCAAAGCCTACCCTGCTGCCGCGGCATCCACGGCTCTCATCCGGATCACAGATCAAATCCTCTCGCTGGAAAGTTCGTATTTTCCTAAAGATAGCTTTGCGCACAGGCTTCAACGGAAAATTCTCTAAATCTCGCCGTCACGTTTTTGTTTTTTTTCGTCTGAGACATTCAATGTTTGTTTACCCAAAGACATGGTTGGCTCTTTCATCTCTATTCATCTTGCTATGCTTGATTGTGACGGCAACTCAATGGTCGAAGGCAACACAAAGTCAAAACATAGAATCCCTACAAAGTTTCGCGAGAACTCTTTCCATCAATGAAGCAGAAGAACAGGAACTTCGCCTCATTCATGGAATTGGCCCTTCTCTCGCCAAGGCGATTCATCAATATCGCCTCGTGAAAGGTCCCTTTCTTTCTTGGGAGGAAGTGGGCAATGTTCCAGGAATCGGCCCGGCTACCTTACAAAAGCTGCGCGAGAGAGCCCGACTCGATTACAATCCGCCTCATGGCCAAAACAAAAATTCCTCTCCCAGAGAACTCACTCATAAACCGCATCATTGAACAAGCACTGCTCGAAGATTTGGGCGCAAAGCACAGAGATCTCACAACGGAACTGACTATTTCTCCAAAAGATCGCGCGATTGCTGTAATTGTTTCTCGAGAGCCTGGAATTATGGCTGGTGGTCCCATTGCAGCACGTGTATTTCAAGCCATCGATCGAAGAGTGCGAGTCCGTTGTTTGTTTCAGGAGGGGCAAGCATTTGGCACCAACAAACGACTCTTACGCATCGAAGGTCCCACGCGAGCGATTCTCAGTGGGGAAAGAACCGCGCTAAATTTTCTGCAGCATCTTTGCGCCGTCGCCAAACAAACCGGGAGAGTCGTCGCCTCAATTCGTCCTCATCGGGTCTCCGTACTTGCCACAAGAAAAACCATCCCAGGTCTGCGCGCCTTACAGAAATATGCCGTGCAATTAGGCGGTGGAGAATCACATCGCCAAGGACTTTTCGATGAAGTGTTGATCAAGGAAAACCATATTGATCGACTTGCTCAAACGCCGAGTTCGCTATATCAAAATGTACGCGGCCACGTTCGTTCCTATGTCATTCGCATCGAAGCGAGAAATCCAAAGGAAGCACGGACTTGGATACTCGCGGGCGCAACGCAGTTGCTTCTCGATAATTGGAGTCCCAAGCTGCTCAAAAAAGAAATCCCCAAACTGCGCTCGCTATCAAAACGACTAGGACAAACACTAGAACTCGAAGCCTCCGGGGGAATTCATCTACGCAACGCAAAAGGCTTCGCCAGCAGCGGAGTCGATCGGATTTCTTTAGGATCTCTAACCCATACTGTGCAGGCACTCGATCTGGGCTTAGACTTTCTTTCTTCTTGAACATGAAAGACCCAAGCCTCTGGAATCTCACTTTGCAAATCCCTCCGAGCTTCGAAGCCGTCGGGGTCACTCGTCATACCGTTCATCATTTTCTTAAGGAACACAAACTAAAAGCCGGCCTGCTTCGAGAGATAGGGCTTGTGATCACAGAGCTACTCAACAATGCAATCGAAAACGGACGCAGCGATTCAGCCCACCACATCGAGTTAGAGTTGGAATTGAGTACTCAAAAAATTAATCTGGCAGTGCGCAGTCCTGCTACCAGCAATGGGAGTGATGAACTTCGTGCAGCTCTGCAAAAAGCGGAACAATTTGATGAGCAGGGAGAAAGAGGGCGAGGGCTCTTTCTGATTAAAAGCTTAATGGATGGAGTAAAAGTTCGCTCTCTAAGCGGATCTCGAACCGAGATCCGCTTAGAAAAAAATCTCTAGATCGCTTCTACCTGAAAAGGTTGATATAGGCGTGTCCCATGGCTCCCAGAGGCCCCGTTCCGTCTGGGTCAAATCGAGGAGTGAAACTCAAAAGATAAGTTCCTCGAATAGGATCCACCGTCAAGCGAGAGCTGAGAGGCTGTAGCAAGGTCGCACTGACCGTTACTGCATTTTGCCAACCCGTCGCAAAATTGGCTCCCGGAGGAAGCCGGCGAGAAAGTAACTCTGGAGGTGCGGGAGATTGTTTTGTGAAGGCAACAAGAACCTGCCCGCTAACATCCACTCCAATTGCTGGCGGAATACCCGAAGTCCCCAAAACCGCGCTTCCAGTTACATTTAATTGAATTGGCCCATTCCAGGGATTTCCCGGCTGTTTTCTTGCAACCCAAAATGAATTGGTTGTGAGGGTAGCTGGCTGTTGAGTCCACACTGCATATAAAGTCCCGGCTCCTGCTTGCACATTGGTTCCAGGGACAACCGTCAATGCGAGAGAAAGAATGTCCTTTGTGTTTGCGGAGGCAAGATCATCCAGGGATGCAGCATTCACCGACCAGCTCGAAGTTTGCCACGCAGAACCTGGTGTATAGCTAGCGTGACGAAGACTATGGTTGGTATCCGTGCCCATTTTCTGTCGCCAAATTACCTGGATACTACCAGCACCTGGAGCTCCTGGAGGAATGATCAGTAGGCGCGGGTCAACAGCAGCCCCCGCGTCGGATTCAATACGAATTGGCCCCGTCCATGAAAAACCACTCCAAGTAGAGCCTGGCAAAAATCGATTAGCCCAGATGCTGTCTACGGTTTCTCCTGTCACTTTCTGTTTCCAGACCACATAGACAACGCCATCTGCAGCGATTGCAATTTGAGGTTGAGTAGCCGCGGAACCAAATTCTTCCCCGTCTTGATCTATCCCAACAGCTCCACTCCAACCTCCGGAAAACAGAGCGCCTGGCAGCAAACGATTGATGTAAATACTTTCTAGAGCGGACCCAGGCGGATTGCTGTCATTCCCATCACTTCCTGCATAAACCACATAGGCCGTATTGTCTGGGGCAATCGCAACCTGAGGATCGGCCGCTTTTGCAACAGTAAGAGTATTGAAATCAACAGGATCACTCATACCCGGATCCCAAGTATCTGGCAGTAGAGTGCCAGGCGGACAACTTGGTCCTGGTTGATTAGGAGGCGCGCTTAAGCGATTGACTTGAATGGTCGGAATTCCAAAATCCGGATCCGAGCCTGATTTTTGTTCCCATGCTGAATAGACTTGACCCAAAGAATCTACTGCCAAAGAGGGGGTACCCGTCACATTCGCCACTTCTCCGTCAATGGTTCTGAGATAAGTAAAATTGGGGGACTCATAACGTCCCGTGAGTCTGTTGGCATTGAGATTGTCAAACGTCGAAGTCGAGGATTCTTTTTGTGTCCATAGAACATGAAAAGCATCTCGTACAGGATCATAGACTGCTATCGGCGAGCCGGTGGCAAGATCCAAATTTTCAATGGGCTCCGGCCCACGCCACTTTGATTCTGTCGTAAAGCTCCAAGACACCGGAATCGGCAACGGATTGCCAACATCATCGGTCAGCTGTGAATTCACAGTTGCGATGTAACGAGTGTTGGCCACTAAAGAGAAAGGCTGAACAGCTCCTGAAAAATCGGAATCCGGAGTCAACGTTGCAGTTTGCGTAATTGCGTTGAAAGTGACCGAGGCATTGATTCTCAATCCACTATTGGTATCGAGTAATTCAAACGCTCCGTTGAAACAACCATTACGCACAATGCTGCCAACTGAAGTGTCATCATCTAAGAAAGTCACCGTGATATTAGGGTTCGCGACTGGAACATTGATCGCATTATCCGCCGGAGTAAAACTCACAATTGAAGGAGCGCCTTCGTCTGTACTGCGGAAACACCATTGAATAGGCTCAGTGAGAGCTTGCCCCAATTCGTTCCCCAAAGGATTCCCGGACATGTCCTTAATCCCAGGAGTCAAGGTCACTGAATATTGAACAGCCAAAGAAAGCAGTCCTGGTGGAGGAATCATAAAGCGCGCGGTTCTGCTCTGCGCATCGTAGTCAATGAGCCCAGCCACTGGGGTAGCTGGAGTGTCACAGCTTGCAACCGGTGCAAACGCACGCACAACAAAAGTAGAATTTGGATCTAGAGTCGTTGGATCCACTGGCTCAGAAAACTGGACAAGAATCTGTGTATTTTGCGCGGCATTATTACTTCCAGAAGGAGGTTCAAAGGTGGCGACTTTCGGTCGGACATTGTCCAAAGTGCGAAATGTCCAAGTAATCGCTTCAGGAAGAGGTCGTCCCAAATTGTCTTTGACTGCCGCAATGATTGTCGCCGTGTAAGCCGTATCGGGCAGAAGTTCAGAGGAAGGGATAAATGTCGCTGTGTTTTGTTGAAACTGTACAGCACCTGCTACCTGTACTGGACCGCGGAATACGGTGAATGTAGCCGGATTAAAAGTGTTGATATCCATCGGGCGAGTAAATTGCGCTTGTACGCTGGCGCTGAGGGAAACGTTTTCTGCGCCGTCGCCTGGAGAAGCCAAGCTCACTTGAGCATCAGAAACAATATTCCCTGGGCCTGAAGAACTACCCCCGCCACCACCACCGCCGCCACAGGCAGCAATGCTGACGCCTAAGCCCAATAAAAATGCCCGAAACACCAAAACACCACCATCCAATTGAGTTCTCATCGAAAACCTCTTTTGAAATGGGGTTTCTCTCTAACGGTGCTGCTATCAAGTTGTGTTTAGACCCCTAGACTAGTAGCTCGGATATACCCGAAAGTTTCGGGTTTGGAAATGGGCTTTTCCGGGAAGAGTTTGATCAGCGGAATTGATTGGTATAAACGCTGTAGAGTGAATTATCTGGGGGAATCGGTTTCACCAGGAGAATCAACTGAAATGTTCCATTTTCGGGATCGACCTCTAGCATGGGAGAGCTCGCTCGGTGCAATCCCATAACTAGTGGGTCGTCCCAACCGATTCCAAAATTATTTCCACTTGGAAATCTTCGTACTCTGAGCTTTAGTTGCCCCGCATTGGATTCACCCCAAGCAATCATGGTTTGTCCTTGGTTATCGCTTGCAAGGCTAGGGGTCATAGCAGCAGTCACGGAAACTCCATCGAGACTGACCTGTACGGGAGCTGCAGTCCAACCGTTTACGAAATTCGCTCCTGCTGGCAGACGACGGGCAAAAACACGATTCTGCCCTGATATAGTTTGGATCCAACTCAAATAGAGCGTTCCATTCTTCGCCAAGTAAAATCGAGGCCTCGATGCCGCTTGAGCAGAAGCTCCAGGATCATTGTCAATTTCTACAATGCTGGTCAAAGTACCGTCGGAGTTCATCTTGCGAACCATCAAACTACTGGACTGAATCCAGGCCATATACACACTGCCATCGCCAGCAACCACCATTTGAGAGGAGCTCACCGCGGTTGAGCTTGCATCGATTTCAATGGGAGCTCCCCACGCCGCCTCATCCCAAGCTCCTGAAGAAGCTAAGTATTTCTTCAGATAAAGATTCACCGGAGTACTTGCGGCAGGAGGCTGCTGCCAAAGCACATAGCCATTGCCAGCATTATCTGTGCCTAATTGAACTTCGTTGACATTGGTTGTATTTCCCAAACCGTCGAGATCAAAATAAACAGTGCCTTGCCATTCTTCTTCGAGATTGCTCGAACCTGCAGGGAGACGATTGACAACTAAACTAGAATTCGTGGTTGAAGCTCCAGCCGGTGCAATGGCTTGAAGCCAAGCGGCAAACACCACTCCATTTGAGGAGGCCGCAATTCTCGAAAAACTCACTGCCTCACCATCAGCAACTAGAATTCCATCAAGATCATGAAGACGCGCGGCAGAAGCGGCATCCCAAGTTGAAGATCCCGCAGCTAAACGGTTTACAAAAACTCGGATGAATTTTTGTTGATCGGGACCACTGTCAGTGCTAGCTCGTCTTTCGAAAATCGTGTACACATTCCCAGCGCCATCCATGGTCATTTTAGGATTTCGAATCTCGGCTTCTTGTCCATCAATGGTTCTTCTCGACTGTAGATCAGGAAGTGTATAGCTTCCTTGAATCTGAATCGTCGTGGCATCAGCAAAACCTGTGCTCGTTTCATTGTCTGGGGTGTCGACGTCATCCGTTTGCTGGGGCAGATCTAAAGACTGTGCCCACATCGCATGGAATAAATTTCGTGTAGAGTCAAAAAGCAATTGCGGCTGAGTGGATTCATCTACCGGATAGGACACAATTTGATCAGTATCACCAGGAGTGTCATCGCCGTCTTCGATGACTTCTTGTTCCTTGTCTTCCAAGAGAACACTATCGGGCACCCACCATCCATGTGCAGTTTTGAAATTCCATGAAACGGGTAAAGCTAAAGGTCTACCAGAAACAGAACGAAGATCTGTGTCAACCGTCACGGTGTAATCGGTATGAAATGCTAAACGACCCGTTGTGGGGATAAAGAAGGCTTCGTTGCCAACGACATGGGTTTCGCCAGGAATGAGCTCTCCTAATACATCATCACAAATTCGGAAAACTCCCCCGTTGGTTCCAACATTGCAGTTCAATCCAAAGCCTGCAGAATTTCCCGAAAGAGAATTGGGATCGAGATTTTCAGAGAACTTGATGGAGATCAGCGGTATGGGACTCGCGTTTTCGTTTTGTCCCACAGGTTGCATCGATGTGAGATCTGGCTCCAAGGCGACTAGAAAAATCGTTTTGAAACTGGAAAGAAAACTCGCACCCATCGAGTTTCCTTGCAGGTCAGAAATCAATCCTGCAATTTCGATGTCGTAAAACTCAAACTCTCGCAAATTTTGGGCAGGAGTAAAAATCACCATTTGTTCTTGTGCAAAATATTCAATCGCTCCCACTACGAGTTCCCCGTTAGAACGCGAACGCACAGATATCGTGTTATTTGGATCTAGTTGTGCTGGTTGAATTGGTTCAGAAAATACGATTCGGATTTCCGTACTCAAAGAAGCATTGATTGCATCAGCAGGCGGATCAATCGAAACAACACGCGGGAGAATGCTATCAAGCGTGCGAAAGTTCCAAGACACCGGCGCAGACAGAAGTCCACCTTGTGCATCCCGTACATTTTGAAGACTTGCAGTGTAAGTTTCGAAAGAACGCAATGGAGCGGAGGGGGTAAACACTGCAAGAGAACCTGTCACGCTGACCGAGCCTGCGACCTGTTCAATACCCCGGAACAAAGTAAAGGTCGCCGGAGTAAAAGAACTCGAATCCATCGCCTGAGAAAACTGTGCAGTGACTGAGCTTGTCAGGGAAACATTTTGGGCGCCATCAAAAGGCACCGTTTGTGAGATTTCAACCGGGGAAAGAGGATCATTGGGTCCGCCGCCAGGACCTCCGCTTGATCCACCGCCTCCTCCACTACAGGCCACGAGGGTCAGAGTACCCATCAATCCAACACAAAAACGAGCTGTCAATCCCAGTTGCATGTACATCTTCCTTCGTTTGAGCCAGGGGCTCTTTCATTACTGCTAATTGCTTAATTCTTCAGAACTTAAGGCCCTAGCAGTCGATTCGGTTTTCGGTATACTCCTTCTTTCGCGGCGTTTTCCCCGCGACGAAATCGTTCCTCAAACTTGAGTATAACACATGGAATGGAAATCGGTAACAAGGTCAATTTGAAACTTCCTAAATCGTCTACAAATGGGCAGATTTCAAGGCAGATAAAAAAATCGACGCCTTCTTACTCTGGTTATCAATCTCCCCTCGCTTCGCGCTACGCAAGTGCTGCAATTTTGCAACTTTTCTCCCCGCAGCGGAAATTCGAGACTTGGAGGCAGATTTGGATTGCCTTGGCCCAATCTCAAATGGAATTAGGGTTGCCGGTACGCCAGGAACAAATCAACGAGCTGAAAAAGTACTCCAAAGACATCAATTTTGAACTCGCTGAACAAAAGGAACGCGAACTCCGCCACGATGTAATGGCACATATTCATACCTACGGCGAACAATGCCCATCGGCACGTCCGATTCTGCATTTGGGCGCAACCTCCTGCACGATCACGGACAATGCTGACCTGATGATTTTCCGTGAAGGTTTACAACATCTCACGGTTTCGCTCGCCAATGTTTGCTCTGCGCTAGGAAAATTCGCGAAACAAAATAAGGGGCTAGCTACTTTAGCTTTTACTCACTTACAACCCGCTCAATGCACCAGTGTCGGAAAACGTGCAACACTTTGGCTGCAGGATTTGCTCTTTGATTTACAAGAGATCGAGACGCTCGCCAAAGAAATGCCCGCACTTGGAGCGAAAGGAACAACAGGCACTCAGGCCTCTTTCCTGCGACTTTTTAATGGCGATTCGGAAAAGGTGCGAGAGCTCGACCAACTCTTCGTAGAGAAATTGGGATTCACGCGCACCATTGCTGTTTCCGGACAAACCTATCCACGAAAAATTGACGATCGTATTCTCTGCGCTCTCTCACGCATTGCTCAATCGGCTTCCAAATTTGCCTCGGATATTCGCATTTTGGCTCATCGTCGCGAAATCGAAGAACCTTTCGCCGAAAGCAGCCAGGTGGGTTCTTCTGCGATGCCTTATAAGCAGAACCCAATGCTTTGTGAACGCATGACGGCCATTGCTCGATTTGTGATGTCGCTGCCAGCGAATACCGCAGCGACTGCAGCTCAACAATGGTTTGAGCGTACTTTGGACGACTCCGCCAATCGGCGCATTGTGATGGTCGAAGCTTTCTTGGCGGCAGACTCGATTCTCAATATTTATCTCAAAGTCGCTGGCGGGCTTCGTGTTCATCCCGAAATCATTCGCCGTAACGTAGAAGCAGAACTGCCTTTCATGGCAACGGAGGAATTGTTGATGGAAGCGGTGAAGGCAGGCGGAGATCGCCAAGAATTACACGAACGCATTCGAGTGCATTCCATTGCCGCAGCCAAAGAAATCAAAAAAGGCGAAGCAAACGATTTGCTCGAACGATTGAGTAAAGACAAAAAATTCGCCTCCGTGCTCAAGAAAATCCCAGCTCTCATTCAACCGCATGTCTATTTCGGCCGCGCTCCTGAACAAGTCGAGGAATTTCTGAAGAGTGAATTAGACCCGGCGCTTGCAAGCTATCGCAAACAACTAGGCCGCAAGGCACAAGTCAAAGT
>CAZMYG010000087.1:0-11991 GCA_964570465.1 uncultured Planctomycetales bacterium | reverse complement strand
AGAAGATTGATTTTGTCCGCGAGATCCGAAGCTTTGTTTTTTAGAAAATAGAGAACCACATC
Organism: uncultured Planctomycetales bacterium; assembly: GCA_964570465.1. Classification (GTDB taxonomy): domain Bacteria; phylum Planctomycetota; class UBA1135; order UBA1135; family CAZMYG01; genus CAZMYG01. Next base: position 11,929 of record CAZMYG010000087.1, on the reverse strand, counting down.
ACGGGAAAGACGGCTCCCCATTTCTGAACTCACGAAATAGCTGAACCCTAAAAAAGGCAAAAGTACCGCCACTGTGATGGCGAGAATCAACTTAGCGGAGACGCTGCGAGCTCGAAACATGCTTTCTTGTTAACAGAACTCTATCTGCTAGATTGACGAACCCAAGGAGAAAATCATTGTTTTGGATCTTTTTGAGTTTGGCCATTGTCGACGCACTAGTGTTAGCGGGTGTCGTCCTCTCAGGCTTTTGGATTTCTCGTGGCCTTGAAATGCAAACTCATATTGCTGCAGGATTGATTGGCGCAGTCTATACGCTTTTTACCCACTCCTTGGTTTTCATTTATTTTATGGGCTCGGGCAAATCGCTTCAGGAAGCCGTTCTTCGCACGGGTTTGGATTCTTCGATACTCCAAGAATTGCCAGTTCTACGTCGTCAGTCCTTTCCTTGGGCTTGGACCAATTGTTCTCTCACCGTCGTCGCCGCGATTTTAGGAGGAGGGATTTGGACTGGACTCGCTCCCAGTTGGCTGCATCGAAGTTTGGCTTTGATCACCTTGGTCTGCGTTTGGGTCGGTAGCGTTTTTGAAGCGAAAGCAATTTGGAAAAATGGAATTATTATCGGCCGTGTGCGCCAGCAAATTTCTAAGCTCCCAACAAATCACGAAGAAGAAAAAGTAGAAGAACATCTGGGGACAATTCCCTTAGGCAAAGGACTGATCATCACGGGATTTAGCATTTGGGGACTCTTTGCTTATTTACGGTGGATTATGAAAGAACCCGTAGAAGTATTTCCTTGGTTCTTTTTGGTCTCCGTTTTTGCGATTGTCAGCGGATGGTTTTTATCGCGAGGCAACGCTAAGGAACCGACTGAACTTTCTCTAAACGCTCCCGAACATCGCGAAAGCTAGGAATCAAACTCAAAATTTCTTCGTAAATGGCTTTCGCTTCTTCGTGTTTCCAATCCTCTTCGGCCTTGATACCTAATTCATAGAGTTCTTTTGCCTTCGCAACGGTGCGGAACAATCGTTCATGCCTGCTGAGTGTGTCTTGATAGTCTGGCTTGCTCTGAAGCACTTTCTCATAGAGTTTCACGGCCTCTTCAAAACGTCCGTCCTGCTCGAAAGTCGTGGCTTTCGTGTAATTGGAACTCAATTCGCGCTCCTCAAGTTCCTTCAGTCTCTGGGTCAGCTCCTCGCGAGTTTTCTCTACAGCGGTCAATTTCCTGGCTTCCTCAAATCGCGTCCGCGCGGTATCAAATTGCTCTCTCGACACAAGATTTCTGGCGCGTCGGAAAATTTCTTCAACCTTTAACTCGATCTCAATCGCTGCGATTCGCTCTGAGAGTTCTGGATAATCCGGATGCAACGCACGCACCGAGCGGTAACCTACCAAAGCGGCGCCATAATTCCGCGCATCTTCCCAATCCTTGGCTTCGAGAAATTTCTGTTCGGCGATTTGATGTTTCACGTCCTGACCTCGCTGCACAACCCCGGCATCTTGGGGTTTATATAGAACGGCTTTTTCGAAATTAGATTGAGCTTGAATCAGCAACTCTGCTGCGTGATCTCGAATTCCACGCAAATAATAGTCTTCCGCTTTGCGCAGCTCTCGATCCAAAGTAGCGCGGATTTTTTCTAGCCCCCTCTTTGCTTCGTCGAGAGACGAATCGAAAAGCAACGCTTGATGAAAAGAGTTCATCGCCAACTCGTAACGGCCTTCGGTATGAAACTCGATCCCTTCTTGGATCTTATTCTTCGCGATTTTAGTCTTGGCCTTTTCCAACCATTGCTTTGCTGTTTTGCTTTGTGGATCAGCTGCTACAGCCAATTCAAATTTTTCGAGAGCTTCAAAATCGCGATCTTCAAAAACCAATTCCCGTCCTTGCTGCAGATAAGCAAACACCTTTCCTCTTGTCCATTTTTCTTGAACGGAGGAATCCTCCGGAGAAGCGGCTGCTGCACGTGCATAGGCCCTTTCCGCCCCTACAAAATCGCCCGCTTTGAATCGTGCGTCCCCTTCTGCAGTTGCTTTCGATGTCGCACAAGACAGAGAAATGACCACAAAAATAAGACAAAAACACTTCCATAGGTTTTGCATGAGAATTCTCCGGGGCTAAAAAGTCGCTTGGACGGGGAAATGGCATTTCCCTTCCCGACGGATTATCTTCTGCGCCTCAATCAATGCAAGATCGCGACCGTAAATCAAAACAGGCCAACGAGAAATTCCACGATCGAATCGCCGCTCGATACGATGACATTTACTCGGAGCAGAACCCCTATTGGCGTTTTTATCGAGAAATCACTTGGAGGCATCTCAAACCCTTTTTACCCCGAATTTCTGGAGCTAAGGTACTCGATTTAGGCTGTGGCAGCGGGGAATGGGGCATTCGCATGCTCAAATCCGGCTTTACAGCAACTTTTGTAGACCTCTCCCACGGAATGATTGAAACAGCGCGCCGTCGTGCAGGGGAAGAAATCCCTCGGGGAAATTCCACGTTTCTTCAGGCAGACTTAGTCGATCTTTCTGCTTTACCAGAAAACGAATACGCCTTTGCAACGGCACAAGGAGACCCCATTTCCCTTTGTTCCAACCCAGCGCGCGCGTTACGAGAAATTGCAAAGCGTCTCACCCCAGAGTCTTTCCTCATCGCCTCAATGGACAATCGCACAGCCGCCTACGATCACTATCTAGAGAAAGAAGACATAGAGGGATTGCTTCAATTCCATCGCAGCGGAGAAACACTCTGGCTCGCTCGAGACAAAGAGGAACGTTTTCCTGTTCACACTTTTGATGCCCAGGAATTGCGAGATCTCTTCGCGAAGGCTGGATTTGAAGTGGTGCACATCATTGGCAAGACGATTTTGCCCGTACGCAAATATCCACAATTGCTGGAAGACCCACAGAGTTATCGAAAACTGCTACAACTCGAAGAAGATTTACATGCGAAGGAAAGCTATCTCGGCCGCGCCTCGCATCTTCAAATTGCTGCCAAGAAAAAATAAGGCGGTTCTTAAGTTCGCGTAGAGTCAAACAGCATGATGCCGAGGCTTCCAAACAGCACTACCGGAAACCAAGAAGCAATCAACGGATGCAAGCTGCCTTGATTGCCAAGATTTCTCAAATAGAGATCGGCGCCGAAATAGGCAAAGAAAATCAGAAAGGCAATTCCAATCCCCTCAGAAGCCGCTCGACCTTCAAAACGCAGCACAAAAGGTAAACCTAAAAGGGGCAGAATCAAACACATCAAAGGAAAGCTCAAGAAATAATGCAACAAAGTCATATAGTCCAGACGCTGTGGATCGCGCAGGGAAAGTGCATTCAACTGTCCGAAGGATAGCTCCATCGGATTTTCCTTCCCTTTATAGGCCAGGAATAAATCTTTGGGCAGGCAGGCAAGATTTCCCGCAAAACTGATTTCTTCGAAACGCCCTTGCTCACTCCCATCTTGAACCGTTTTTTGTCCTCCTTGGAAATACCAGCCCAGGCCCTGATCCCCCTCTCGATACACGGCGTCAATCGCGCTGATCACTGAGCGAGTAGACCCCTCTTTCAACACCGCCTTGAAATCTTCGACCCGATTCTGTGCTGGATAGAATTTCCCGCATCGCACAGAGAGATTGCTTCCCGCCACCAGAAAAAAATCAGCATAGACTCGCTCTTCTCTTTGATTCAACAATCGATCGCGCAATGAGTCTCGCAAATCGTCAATGCGTGGAATCACTCCTTCACGAAGAGTCAGCATGCTCGCCGCGACCAGAGAAGCTCCTAAAAAAAGCGTTCCTGTCACACGAAAAAGACTCACTCCCGCCGTGACCATGGGCACGAGTTCATTACTCTGAGCCAGACGAATTCCGGTGAACATACAAGCGAGCAAAGCCATGAAAGGCGCAAACTGAAGAAAGAAATAGGGGATGCTCAATAGATAAAAGCGAATCACATAGCCGATCACAGAACCTTGTAATCCCTCCGGCAAGTCCTTCGAAGCGGCGACAAATTCATCGACCTTACCCAGCGCATCAAAAAGAATGTTGATGCCAATCAGAAAAAAGAAGGCGACGGCAAAGCTCGTGATGAAATAGCTCGCGACGTATCGATCCAGTTTCTTCATTTAGGGCACATTTAGATTCGAAACAATTTCCGTAACAAAATTGCACCGATCAAGGCAAGCCAGGCATTTGCCGTCCAAGCCGCAATGGTCGGCGAAATCCACTGCTCTTTGCCGAGCATTTCCATGAAATACACGATGGGATAATAGCCACAGAGAACAGTAAGGAACGCCGTCACAAACGCGGAGAGCCGAGTGCCACGGCGCAAGAAAATTCCAATGGGTATTCCAACGGCCGCAAACAAGACGCCGGAAAATACCGTGGCCGTTCTGCGCTGTAATTCATAAGAAGTTCGCAAAGGTTCAGAGGCTCGGTCTCGTTTGAGTTTAGTTGCTAGTTCGACACTCGAACATTCGGAGTCTTTGGTAGGAGAAAATTTTCGCGCCCCGGCAATTTCGTCGAAAGAAACTCGATAACTCATTCGCTCAGAACTCACATCGGTCGCCGTGGCTCCTTCCTTTGCTTTGAGAAGAGAGCTGGAACCCCAAAGCGTAATCAGCAAGTACTCCCCATCGAGTTCGATCAAACCACGATCGGCGTGAACCCAAATTTCTTGTTTCTCTTGCTGCCCCTCCTCTCCACGCTTCATAAAAAGATAGAGATCTTCGAAATACGGCCCCCGTCTTCCTGCCCATTCCAGGTGAAAAGAAGACCCTGTACCAATCGATCGCAGAGAGGGATTGAGATTGCGAATGAGTTGCCCGGTGGCTTCTCGCAAATAAACGCCTTTTTGATAATGGAACCTCGGAATGACCTCATGAACCAAGGGGATCAAAATAATCGCCAAAACTAATCCCAAAAAAAGACTGGGAACAAGCATTTTTCCTAAATGCACTCCCCCAGCGCGCATGGCGGTAATTTCATTTTCTGCTGAAAGCCGACCAAAACTCAGAACAACCCCAATCATCAAGGAAACCGGCAACAGATAAGGAAAGATATACATCACTAAAATCGGCACATAGCCAATCACAATCGAGGGCGGAGCACCTGGAATGCGATAAGTCGCAATCAATGCAGTCGCAAGAAAAGCGAGAAAAGAAAGTGCAGATGCCGTGAAAAGAAAGTTGACCAGGATTTCGCGAAGCACGTAGAGTTGGAGTCTCACAGAGAGGGATTCTAGGAACTGATGGAGATCACGCAAATAAGCTTTTCTAATTATCGAGGTTTTGTCCGAGCTGAAATCAATGCTCAGACGATTCAAAAAGCGCTCGCTTCTTTCGAAAATGGTTCCGAATTGATCAAAAAAGGCTCCCGTACCCGAGTTGTAGCTGTTTCTGCGTCGCCCAATCTTGTTTTAAAAGGCTATGAGAAAAAAACCTTCTTTGCTCGATGGAGAACTTGTTTAGGCGCCGGACGTGCGCGGCGTGCCTGGAAACATGGACTCCTGCTCATAAAAGCCGGCATTCCCTCAGCAAAACCGGTTGCGATGTTGGAAGGGGAAAGATGGGATATTCTCATTTGCGAAAAAATTGAAGGGGAATATCCAAACGAGAAAGATTCTGTTCAACTTCGCGAACTATTGAAACAAATTCACGCGGCAGGCTGGCGAGCACGCGATCTTAAAAGAGAAAATCTGTTAAAAACGAAAATGCCAATTCAAGGCCAACAATTTTTCCTCGTCGATTTCGATGGGATTCGTCGTTTGCGATCTGCCAAACAACGAGAACAAGATCTCGCGCGATTGGAGCGCTGGATATGAGTCCACTTTGGAAGGAAACTAAACATTCTCTGGAATATCTAGGCCTGCGCAGTGTCTTGGGCTCACTTGCCATCACCCCTCGTCCGTTGCGTCAAGCCTCTCTTCGCCTTTTGCTCAAAGCGCCTGCGTTTTTGAAACTAAATGCTCTTGCTTTGAAAAATCTGGATTTTGCCTACGGCAATTCGATCAGCAAAGCGGAGAAGAAAAAGATTCTCGCCGGAGTCTATGCCCATTTGTCTCGTGTTTTTTCCGAAATCCCCGACTCTCAAAAAGAGGGCATCCGCTTTCTCGAAAAATACGTCGTCGATGACCCGTCTACAAAATGGATTCATGAAGTGTTGCGGCATGGAAAAGGTGGCATTTTTGTTACGCCCCATTTTGGGAATTGGGAGTTGCTTCCCATCTGGTTTTTCCAAAACGGCTATTCTGGTGCCATCGTCGGGAAAAAACTAAAAAACAATCGACTCAATTCTTTTTTGGAGAGTTTGCGAGCACGTTTCCAGTTCCAAATGATCTATCAACACGAATCTCCGCGAAAAATTCTCCGCTTACTCTCGCAAAATAAACCGCTTGGAATTCTCCCAGATGCGGACACCTTACGTCTCTCCGGTCTATTTTTGCCTTTTTTCGGACGTCTCACCTACACTCCGACTGGCCCAGCCTCTCTTGCCATCCTATCGGGCGCCCCGATCGTGCCGATTTTTATAGCTTACGAAAATGGAAAATACCGGTTCTTTGCTGAAAAACCTCTCTATCCCAAAGAAGGAGATCGTTCAGAGGAAGAATTGCGCCGATTGAGCCAATACTGGTCGGATTGCTTTGAAAAAGTGATTCGAAAATATCCGGATCAGTGGATTTGGTTTCAGCGTCGCTGGATCAACCAACCCCAAAATCTCTGAAGCCAGTCTTTCTGGATATCTGGCGCCGAAATTCGCTTCGGCGAAGCTTCCGATTTGGAACCAGTAGGCATTCTCTCTTCAATCAAAAGTACCGCTTTGAGATTTCCAACCACAATTTCATCACCAGGCTTGAGCAAAGCTTCACGAGTCAAATGATCGTTATGCAAAAAACCTTCAGGACTGCCCATATCCTTGACCCAAATTTCGCCGTTGACAGAGAAAAACTTTAAATGCCGTGGCGCGAGTTGTGGTTCTTGTTCGATGCGCAGAAAGTTGTTTTCACTGCGGCCTATTCCAATCGGATCATTTCCCAGAGGAATCCACCATTGTCTCTGCCCCAATTCCACAAGAATGCAGAGCGTGTTTCCTGGCTTCACGGACATTTTTTCTAACTCGGATCCCATATTAAGGAAGTTCGGGGCGCAACGAGTCCGCTTCGATTGTTCCACCGGAAAGCGCTGCAGCTCGGCGGATTTCGTTTTCGAGTTCGCGGACATTTCCCGGCCAGGAATGAGACTGCATACGTTTGATGGCCGATTCACTGACTGTAATTTTGCAGCCCATTTCCTTGCCAACTCGTTCGATAAAATACTCAACCAAGAGCGGGATATCTTCCTTTCTCTCGCGTAATGGAGGCAAATCAACTGTCAAAACATTCAAACGAAAGAACAAATCCTGACGGAATTTGCCTTGATTGACAAGATCTTGCAATCTCTTGTTGCTAGCGGCGATGACTCGAACATCGACTTTCGACGTGTTCGTTGCCCCTACTGGCCGCACTTCCCCATCTTCTAAAACCCTTAAAAGCTTTGTCTGCATCGAAGCAGACATATCGCCAATTTCATCGAGAAAGAGCGAACCACCGTCGGCTGCGACAAAATGTCCTTTTCGATCGGAAACGGCACCCGTGAAAGCGCCTTTTTTATGACCAAACAATTCTGCTTCAAGCAAAGTCTCCGGTATCGCCGCGCAATTGGTGGAGAAAAACTGTTTTGCTTTTCTGGGGCCAAAAAAATGTAAGGCTCGCGCGACTAGCTCTTTTCCCGTTCCCGACTCTCCATAAATCAAAACCGGAAAAGTAACGGCGGCAAGTTTCTCCAAACGCTGATAGACCAAGAGCATTTTGGGACTCTTGCCAATCATTCCGAACTGTCCGTTTTCGCTCATGACGATCTGCCAACTCGCTGCAGGTTGGCATAAGGAAGAAGCAGCATCTTGGTTCCCAGATGCTCGAAATCAATCAGAATGCGAGTGTTCACTCCACTGCCTTGCAAAGATACCACTCGGCCATAACCGAAATGCTCGTGCTTCACCCGTTCTCCGGGCTCAGGCGCGTTCGCGTCGGGAGATTTTGGTGCTCTTTCAGGAACAAATTCCTCTTGCTGCGATGTTCGATCTAAAACCTCGCTTCCCTTCCATTCCTCTTGCTCGGTTTCGTGGAAACTTTCGTTCTCCGCACCTTCGATCAATTCCTTTGGAATTTCGTTTAGAAAACGCGAAGGACCTTGCGGCATTCGCGTGCCGTATTGCTGTCGCGATCGGGTGCAAGTGAGGAATAATTTCTGCTGCGCACGAGTGATGCCGACATAGCAAAGCCGTCTTTCTTCTTCGAGATCAGATTCCTTTTGCAAGGATCGCGCATGAGGCAGTAGTCCCTCTTCAATACCGGCGATGAAAACTACGGGGAATTCCAGACCTTTCGCCGAATGCAAAGTCATCAAACTCACTCGATCGAGATTTTCTTCCGACTGGTCGGTGTCACTCATCAAGGAAACTTCTGCTAAGAATCCCGCCAATTTTCCTTCGGGATCGCGGCGATCGTATTCCATCGCATAGTTCAGCAATTCTTGTACGTTCTCCGATCGATCGACTTCTTCGATTCCATCGAGCTTGGAGACATAGTCGAGAAAGTTCGTTTTTTCGACCACGTTCTGCAAGGCCTCACTTGCTGACATCGTGGCAGCAGCTTGTAGAGAATTCAGCAATTCCCCCAAAGCCTTGAACGAAGACTTCGCCTTCACAGGAAGATCCTCGTGAGAATCTATTTTAGAAATGGCCTCTCTCAAAGGAATGCCTAACCTTGCTGCAAATTCTTGCAGCTTCGTCACGCTCGTCGCACCAATTCCACGCGGAGGAACATTGACCAGTCGCAGAAAAGACAAATCGTCCTTGGGATTAACCAAAATCCTCAAATAACCCATCAAATCTTTGATTTCTTTTCGCTCAAAGAATTCGACTCCAGCAAAAACCTGATAGGGAATCGCCGCATGTCGCAAACCCATTTCCAAGGCTCTTTGGAGAAAATTGACTCGGTAGAAAATTGCGATGTCTTTGTAATTTCTGCCTTGGGAACGCAAGGAGCGAATTTGAGCGGCAATCTCGCGCGACTCTTCTTCTTCGTCATGACAATGCAATAAAACAATGGGATCGCCTTGCGGATTTTCCGTCCACAAAGTCTTCGCCTTGCGCGAACGGTTATGCTGAATCAGAGCTTCCGAAGCGCCGAGAATCGTGCGAGTCGAACGATAGTTCTGCTCGAGCTTGACCACGGTGACTTGGCCGAAATCTTTTTCGAAGTCGAGAATGTTTGAAATTTCGGCACCGCGCCATTTGTAAATCGATTGATCGGGATCACCACAACAACAGACATTCTTCCTGCTACCTACTAAAAGCTTGGTGAGTTGGTATTGAACAGAGTTAGTGTCTTGGTACTCGTCGACAAGAACATGCTCGAAACGACGCTGAAAACGTTCGCGCACTTCTGGAGTTTTTTCTAACAGCTCCGCAGTTTTCAAAAGCAAGTCATCAAAATCGAGAGCATTGAGTGCCCGCATGCGCGTTTCATAGCGAGTCCATACTTTCGCGGAAACCTGCTCGGCAAAACCACCCCAAACCTGTACTTCTTCTGGTTTGAGGTTTTTGTTTTTCCAATGACTGATCGTAGAACCAACCTGTGAAGGGCGAAATGCCGTCGTGTCGTAACCTTGATCGCGCAAAATCTCGCGCAACAACTGATCTCGATCACTGGTGTCGTAAATCGTGAAGTCTTTTCCAAAACCCAGCGCCTCGATCTCCATACGCAAAATACGCGCACACATCGCATGGAAAGTCGAAACCCAAAGGTCGCGTCGCGGCACCCATTGCCAAATCCTCTCCTTCATTTCTCGGGCCGCTTTGTTGGTGAAGGTGATCGCGAGCAAAGAACGAGGATCGACTCTTCTTTCGATGGCTAAATAAGCGACGCGCCGCGTAATGACTCGAGTTTTTCCAGAACCTGCTCCGGCGACAATCAGTAGAGGCCCATCTCCATGTGTAACCGCTTGTTTTTGCGCCTCATTGAGATTTGCGAGTAAAGGCGAATCGGATTTTGTCAGTGGGCTTTCAAGACTCGAGTTCACTCAAAACCTCATCCAGGATGGACAACATGCTGTCGCATTCTTGTTTGGTGACGACAAGTCCCGGACAAAAGCGCACGGTGTTGTAGCCACAACCGAGTAGGAGCAAACCTTTTTGAAAACTGCGATCGACAATGTCTTCGCGCAAATCGTGACGCGCTTCTTTGGATTCAGGATCGGTGACAATTTCGATTCCCAGCATCAAACCAATCCCGCGCACATCGCCAATCAAACGATGCTTCTTCTGCAATTTTTCCAATTCGGTTTTGAGATACTTGCCGACCACGCGAGCGTTCTCGAGTAGAGATTCCTTCAATAAAGCGAGAGTTTCGATTGCAGCCGCGCAAGAAAGAGGATTGCCGCCAAAAGTATTGGCATGAGAACCTGAAGGCCAATCCATGATTTTTGCTGGCGCGATGGTCGCGCCTAACGGCATGCCGGAAGCAATTCCCTTCGCCGTCGCGACAATGTCCGGAGTCACTCCGAAATGCTCGATCGCGAAATATTTCCCCGTACGCCCAATTCCACTTTGCACTTCATCAATCATCAAAAGAATGCCGTATTTCTGCGCGAGCGCTTTGAGCTTCTTAAAGTAATCTGGCGGCGGCACTACATAGCCACCCTCACCTTGAATCGGCTCGACCACAATCGCTGCGACATCTTCTGCAGGAACGGCGCGACGGAAATACTCATCCTCGATGATATTGACACAATGCAAATTACAACTCGGATACTGCAATTTCAGCGGACAGCGATAACAGTTGGGATAAGGAACATGAGTCACACCGGGCATGGTGGGATTCATTCCTTTTTTATGAATCGCCTTGGAGCAGGTCAAAGAAAGCGCACCCATCGTGCGTCCATGAAACGCGCCTTGGAAAGCGATGAACTGAGTGCGTTTTTGTTTATAGCGTGCAAGCTTGAGTCCTGCTTCGACAGCCTCGGCACCGGAATTCGAAAGAAAAGTTCTTTTCGGATTTGGACCCGGAACGATCTCAGATAATTGCGCAGCCAATTCCGACTGCACTTCATAGTAGAAATCGGTTCCGGACATATGGATCAATTGCTCCGCCTGCTTCTTGATCGCATTGACCACTCGCGGATGACAATGCCCAGTCGAAGTGACTGCAATACCAGCAGTGAAATCTAAAAACTCATTGCCATCGACATCTTCCATCCAAACACCCAATGCGCGTTTGGCAACGAGTGGATAGCTACGTGTATAGGAAGGAGAAATAAACTGCTCGTCCTTGGCCAAAACTTTCTTCGCCTTAGGACCAGGCAAAGGGCCGCGAATTCGCGGCTTGCGCAGAGAGGCTTTCATTTTTTCCTCCCTTTCGATTTACCGCTGTTCTCTTTCTCCGCTTTTCCTGAGCTCGTTGTGGCGGTATCGATTTGCGCCTTTTGCAATTTCCCGCTGTAATCCACATACACGGATTTCCACTCGGAAAAAATATCGAGAACGGTGTGACCAGCTTCGCGATGTCCGTTGCCTGTGTCCTTCACTCCACCAAAAGGCAACTGCACTTCAGCGCCAATGGTTGGTCCATTGATATAGGTAATTCCCGCTTCGATGTCGCGAATCGCCTGGAAGGCGCGGTTGACATCTTTGGTATACACCGAGGAAGAAAGTCCGTAATTCGTTCCGTTGAGAATCGAAATCGCTTCTTCAAAAGAATTCGTTCTCAAAATGCAAATCACCGGGCCAAAGATCTCTTCCTGCGCGATACGCATAGAAGGTTTCACATTGGTAAATATGGTCGGCTTGTAGAAATAACCTTTATTGAGATGAGCGGATTTGTCTGGCTCTCCACCCAGAATCAAAGTCGC
>CAZMYG010000086.1:0-12373 GCA_964570465.1 uncultured Planctomycetales bacterium | reverse complement strand
CGAAAGTACCATCGTTATAGCCCGCCATCACCCATTCCTGGGCGCCAGTAGTGGGATTCACTCTCACAACTGCGATGTAATTGAGGGGGTTATCGTTCGAGATCTGCTCAGGATAACTCACCTGTGCAGCCGCTAAGAGATTTCCAGAACGATCTTTTCCCAAAGCAACCTGAGAGTTTCCACCTTGGAAAGCGACCTGACTGTGATAATGGTCAAATTCGCCTGTACCTCCAAAAAAGATTGGATCAAAGCCCGTCGTAGGATCGACAACGCTGTCGGCGGGCAATTGCAAAGGCAAAACGCCCGTGACATTGCCATCGAGGTCTAATCCAAACACGTTGAGGACATTGGTGATTCCACCCAATTCAAATTTTCCTAACATCGCAGAAGCGCCCCCCACGTTATTTCCGAGCAAGGTAGGAAACTGGTGGTAGGTATATGCCAACGAACCTCGCTGCTCTTGAAGCCCTGGTGCGTAATGAGAACGGTCAGCAGCACAAATACCAGAATTGCCTCTCATATATTCAAATTCGAAACCTCCCACTCCAAAGGTTGTTGCAATCATTTTTGGCGTTCCGGCAACTTCGGTAGGAATAATATTAGGAGTTAGCCCGTTAGCGGCCATCTCCGTTCCAGGCATATTCGGATTTTCGATAAACATGCGAGTGGTGGCGGCTGAGTCCAAGAGAGGCGTCGAAGCAAACTGCCCACTGATGACATTAAATCGGCTGTAATCTCTAGCTGCGAGATTGACCCCGAACATCCCACCAAGCCCTGTTAAGTCATCACAATCGATGCCGCCAAAGTTATCCCCGCGGAAATACATTTGCCCGTTCGCATCGATTGCACCCATCCCAAAAGATCCAAAACCACAGCTCCCGCTGGTTCCATTTTGCGCCCCCGACATTCGGGTCACATAAAGTCGGCCGGGGTTTTCGTTGCGAGTGTTGATGATGGCACCAATTACGTTCTTGCTAATGAAATTGCTCCCTCCCGCTTCCACAAAACCAACCGCGAATTGATTTCCATACCATCCTGCCGTGTCGATACTAGAGGCAGGCAAATTGCTATTCGGCGCACTGTTGATTCCAAAACCAGGCCCATCCCAAAAGGAATAGCTATTCGAAAAGAAGGGTTTCCCTTGTAATCTCATGGCACTGATGGCTTGAGCATTGAGTAAGTGATTGAAATAAGACTGTGGTGTTGCAGAGTCTTTGCTCGCCTTGGCAATCGGCGCAATTCCAAACTGAGTCCCCCAAGAACTTTGCAACGGGGTCAAGTCGACGACATAGCTATTTTTCTGTTCATTGACCTGATAGGCATCGAGCGCATCTCCAGGCCAGCCTGCTGTTGCAGACACAGAATCTTGCGCGAAAAGAACCGAAGGGATTAAGGAAAAGGACACGACGAGGAAAAAACGACTCAAACTTCTCATACCAAACCTCCAAGCTTTCAAGTTGACCCTGCTAACGTTGCATAAACAAAACCGATGAAATGTCCGCGTCTAGCCTAGGAACCAATGGAACCAAATGCTGCCGCGGCAATCTTCTCCCCCCAAAAGGGCTATGGGTATAGCGAAAATCTGTTGGGAATCAATGAGAGAGATATGTGTTTTTTGATAGGATCCGAACGTGCTATTTAACCTATTGTTTTGGATGAACTTGGAAATGAACTCTCCTCAACACAAAAATCGCCTTGCCCACGAAAAAAGTCCTTATTTGTTGCAGCATGCCGGCAATCCTGTGGACTGGTTTCCGTGGGGTGAAGAGGCTTTTCAAAAAGCAAAAAAAGAAAACAAGCCTATTTTTCTGTCGATTGGTTACTCCACCTGCCACTGGTGTCATGTCATGGAGAAAGAATCTTTCGAAAATGCAGATCTCGCCGCGATTCTCAACGAGCATTTTGTTTCGATCAAAGTCGACCGCGAAGAAAGACCTGATCTCGATCGCGTGTATATGGCCTTTGTGCAAGCAAGCACCGGATCTGGCGGCTGGCCAATGTCGGTTTGGCTCACTCCCGAATTGAAACCTTTTTATGGAGGCACTTATTTCCCACCGGAATCGAAATGGGGACGTCCGGGTTTCCGCGAAGTCTTACTGAAGGCGGCAGAGATTTGGGAAAAGGACAGACAAAGCGTTTTGCAATCGGGACAACAAATTACTGAGGCCTTACGACAACATCTAGAGACACGAAGTGGGGAAACTGGGTCCTTAAACGAGAAATCCATGCAACTAGGATTTCGACAATTCCAATCCAGCTACGATTCCAAACTAGGTGGCTTCGGAGCCGCCCCAAAATTTCCACGTCCCGCTGTGTTTGCGTTTTTGCTCCGACACTATGCAAATCAAGGCGACAAACAAGCACTCGAAATGACTTTGCACACACTTCGCGAAATGGGCAAAGGCGGAATCTACGACCAACTTGGCGGAGGCTTTCATCGCTATTCGACAGATGAACGCTGGCATGTACCGCATTTCGAAAAAATGCTCTATGACCAAGCGCAATTGATCACGAGTTACTTAGAGGCCTTTCAAATCAGCAAAGATCCCGCCTTCGAAGTGATATTGAGAGAAAGCTGCGATTATGTATTGCGCGAATTGACTAGCCCGGAAGGTGGTTTTTATTCCGCACAGGATGCTGACAGCGCTGCGGATCCTAAAAAGCCAGAAGAAAAAACCGAAGGCGCTTTTTACATCTGGGAAAAATCTGAGATTGAAAAAATCTTAGGCACCGAAGCGGCCCAACTCTTTTTTTTCCGCTATGGCATTAGCGAATCGGGAAATACCTTAAATGACCCTCACGGCGAATTCGTCGGGAAGAATATTCTTTTCCAATCACAAAGCCTCGACGCCACTGCGGCGACATTCAAAAAAACAAAAGAGCTAGTTCAAACAACTTTGAATGAATCACGAGCAAGCTTACTTGCCTTGCGCGCAAAACGTCCGCTTCCTCATCTCGACGACAAAGTGCTCACGAGCTGGAACGGGCTCATGATTTCCGCTCTGGCTAAAACCGGCGCCGTCCTCGAAGAAACTCGTTATCTCAAAGCAGCCGAAAAAGCCGCGCACTTCGTATTGAAAAAAATGCGGGACTCAAAAACCGATCGTTTGCTGCGCCGTTACCGAGATGGAGTCGCTGGAATCTTTGCGTTTGGAGATGACTATGCCTTCTTCATCGCAGGCTTGCTCGATCTCTACGAGTCCACGCTCGATGCGAATTGGGTTCTCGAAGCGGAAAAACTCGCTGTAGAACAAGCAAAATATCTATGGGATGAAAAACAGGGGGGATTTTGGGATGCAGCAGACGACGACAAGTCTGTATTAATTAGATCCAAAGAAAACTATGACGGAGCCGAGCCTTCTCCCAATTCCATTGCCGCACAAAACTGCCTTCGCCTTGCTCAACTTATAGATTCAAAGCTCTGGCAAGAGCGCGGAGAAAAAACTTTGCTCGCGAACGCAGGAAATCTAGAGCGCATGCCTCACGCCATGCCCCAAATGCTTACGAGCCTTTATTTTTATCTGGGAAAACACCAACAAATCGTCATCGCAGGGAAACGAGGGTCACCTGATACAGAGAAAATGTTGCGCGTCGTACGCAATCACTTCCTTCCGAATACAGTTTTGATTTTGGCAGACGGCGGCGAGTCTCAGAAAATTTTGTCTCGCTCGCTTTCGTTTCTCTCCGAGCTAAAACCCATCGAAAACAAGGCGACTGCCTATGTCTGCGAGAACTACAGCTGCAAATCTCCAACAAATCAAATCGAAGAATTTAAAAAAATTCTTTTAGAGCAGACAACTCCTAGTCGATAATCCATTTTATGGAAATTCCTGCGAACTCATTGCCGCCGCAGAGCAATGGTTCCTCACACAAAAAGTTTCTCTTCATCTCGCATGACGGGTTGATTCACGATTTGGCCTGGCAGGTGAAGAAAGAAGGCAACGATGTTCGCTACTACATTCACTCCAAATCCGACCGCGATGTCGCCGACGGATTTGTAGAGAAGACAGAGGACTGGGAGTCTCTAAAAGACTGGGCCGATGTACTGGTCTTCGATGATATTGGCTATGGACCTACCGTAGAAAAACTTCGCAAAGAAGGAAAAGCGGTTGTAGGCGGCCCTAGCTACGCAGACAAACTTGAACTCGATCGCGATTTTGCACAGGAAGAAATGAAATCCGTCGGAATGACCACTTTGCCAAATTGGGATTTCGATTCTTTCGACGCTGCGGTCGATTTTGTAAAGCAAAACCCGGGTCGTTATGTGGTGAAACCAAACGGCAAAGCGCAAAACGAAAAGATTCTCTCTTTCGTTGGTCAAGAAGAAGACGGGCAGGACATTGTCGCCATTCTCGAGCACTATAAACGAGGTTGGGGATCGAAGATCAAACGCTTCCAAATTCAAAAATTTGCTTCCGGAGTTGAAGTTGCCGTAGGTGCTTTTTTCAACGGTGAAGATTTTATCCGCCCGGTCTGCGTAAATTTCGAGCACAAGCGCATGTTCAACGACGATATTGGTCCCGCGACCGGAGAGATGGGAACGACCATGTACTTCGCCAACGACAATGCCATCTTTCGCAACACCTTGCTCAAAATGAAAGACAAGTTAGCCGCTTGCGGATTCGTCGGCTATTTCGATATCAACTGCATCGCGAACGCACGCGGAATTTATCCGCTCGAGTTTACTCCGCGATTTGGCTACCCCACGATCAACATCCAAATGGAGGGGGTTCTTTCGAAATGGGGCGAATTCCTCGAAGCTATCGCGAAAAAGCAGCCCTTCAATCTACGAACGAAAAAGGGGTTTCAAATCGGCGTTGTCGTTGCCGTGCCTCCATTTCCTTTTTCCGATCGCGACGCATTTGAAAAATACTCCGGCGATGCCGCTGTGATTTTCAAGAAGGCAATGAGCGAAGGCATTCACCCCGGCGATATCAAACTCGTCAACGGCGAATGGCTTTTGGCAGGAAGCTCCGGTTACGCGCTCATCGTCACCGGCTCCGGCTCCACCATGGACGACGCGCAAAAAGAAGCCTATAACCGCGTCAAGAATATTTTGATCCCCAATATGTTTTACCGCACAGACATCGGAGCTCGTTGGCATCGCGATGGAGATTTGCTGCAAACTTGGGGATATCTCCAATAAACACTGATTACTGATGGGCACAAGGGAGGAAGCAAACACATCTTCGCTTTGGCGTTGGATTGCCGCTTTCGTCTTGCTGGCGATTGCGGGCTTTATTGCCTATCGACTGAGATCCGCCTTATATCCACTGCTCTTCGGAATGCTGCTTGCCGTTAGCGCCTTTCCCTGGGTTCGCCGCTTTGAAAGGAAAAAATTCAGCCGTAGCGTCGCCACATCCATTGTTTTTTTGTTTGCGGGAATTGCTGGCGGATTACTGCTCTTTTTTATCAGCACCCAACTTTCCAATCTTTTCTCTGAACTCTTCGCGATCGGCCCCAATGGAGAAAAAATTGGCGTAGCTTACAAAGCCTTTGCTCAACTTGAACTTTGGTATGTCGAGCTCGATTCCAAATTCCAAATCGGTAGCAAAGGACAAGAGTGGTTACGCGACTTGCCAAACTATCTCGCAAAATCCTGGGAAAAAGTTGCCAACACAGCCGGCGGCGCCATTCAATTTGTTTGGACTGCCGTGGGCTCGGTGCTGGATCTTCTCTCCTTATTATTGCTGGGGCCGGTCTTCGCCTTCCTGATCTTGCTCGACTTCGAAGGAATACGCATTGGATTGCTCCGATGGGTGCGTCCGCAAAACCGACAACGAGCGGAAGGATTGCTACTACAAGTCGAAGAGATGCTAGGCAATTTCCTTCGCGGACGACTGCTCACTGGTTTTTTTAAAGGAGCAGGTCAGGCAGTACTACTGGCAATCTGCGGCGCTCCCTATCCAGTTTTAACCGGGGTACTTTCCTGGTTTTGTTCTTTTATCCCGATTGTTGGACCTGCCTTAGCTTTCGCCCCTACTTTATTGCTTTTACTTTTCGCAGGGAGCTTTGGAAACATTGCAATCGTCATTGCCATCCTTGCACTCGGTGAAATTCTCGAAGGTTATTTACTCGTTCCTAAAATCATCGGCCCCGGCCTCAATCTCAACGCTCTAGAGCTATTGATTGCCATGCTCGTGGGTGGAGCTGCTTTAGGAGTGCTGGGTTTGCTGCTCGCCATCCCAATCGCCGCAGTATTAAAAGTAATCTTGTTAGATTTCCTCACCCGTCGAGACCAGGGGGCAACAGTTCACTAATATGGATCCCCTCTATCACGGTTTTCTTGAAGTGGGTCCTTTTCGAATTCCGGTTTCCGAATTGGAGTTTCATTACTCGCGAGCTGGAGGCCCAGGAGGGCAGAACGTCAATAAAGTCGAAACTCGAGTGACTGTGCGTTTCCCCTTAGCGGCTTCGCCTTTTATTCATCCCGAAGAAAAAGCGAAGATGATGCAGCGATTGCGAACTCGCCTGACTCAAAAAGGAGAATTGCTCGTTTCTTCGCATCGCGCACGCAGCCAGTTACAAAACAAAATTGATTGCTTGGAACGATTACAGCAGATTTTGATTTCTGGACTCTACACTCCAAGGGAACGTCGAGTCAGCAAACCCACTGGTTCTTCAAGAGCCGAAAAAGCAAAATCCAAGCGCAAGCAGAGCCAGAAAAAGCGTTTGCGCAGATGGTCTCCGCGGGAAGAGGAATAAAGGGTGTCAGCTGTGCTTCACGTCCGAGAATCCGACAATATAACCAGTGTCCCTATCCAAATAAGTGACCGAGGTCGCTTTGAAAATTGCAAAAACGGGCGTGCCCGGTTTCAGTTGTAAAGAATCGACGGCTTCCTTTGTCACCGTCACGCGCAAACGCGGAGATGACAATTCAATTAATACTGCGGCGCGACTCTCCACCATCGAATGCACGGAAGTCCGAATCAAATTGCGCGCTGAAATTGCCTGCGGCTCTTGAGAAGCCAACACAATTTCATGGGCATAGCAGCCAAGCCGTACTTTTCCCTTCGCAGATTCCGGCAAAGCGGCGAAAAGTTCGGACTCGCCGACACGCACTCGATTAGGAGCAATCACTTCACCAACAAAGTAATTATCCACTCGCGTTTCGCTTGCCTGCAAAATCGCAGAGCTATGTCCTGATTCCAAAATGCGTCCATTTTCTAGGCGAATCGAAAAATCCGTGAGGCTGACCACTTCGTCAGCGAAATGACTGACGAGAATCATGGGCAATTGATACTGACGACAAACCTGGGCGAGCAAAGACATCGATTCCCGCCGGCGTGATTCATCCAAGCCCGCAAAGGGTTCATCCAAAAGAAGAGCACGCGGTCGACTGAGAATGGCTCTCGCGAGTGAGACACGACGTTTTTCTCCTCCACTGAGATTGCGTGGCATGCGATCTAGAAGATGCGCAATCTGCAAAGCCTCTGGCAAATCACCAAGTTCCGTCGCGCGTGGACTGAACAATAAATTCTTCCGGACATTGAGATGAGGGAAGAGCAGCGGCTCTTGGCTGACATAGCCAAATTCTCGTTGATGCGCGGGTAAGCTAGAGAGATCTACTCCATCCCAAAGAACACGAGCGCCCGTTTCCAAACCTGCAATCGCCTCGAGAAGACTCGATTTGCCACTTCCACTAGGGCCAACCAAACCTAAAGCGCTTGTTTCCACTTCGAAATCGGCGCTGAGAGAAAAACCACTCGCGCGTTGAATCTGAGCTTTGACCTGAATCTTCATCGCTCGAGTTCCAAACGTTTGCGATGCCAGGCATCTAAGCTGCGAGCAAAAAACACACAGACAAGACAAATCACAATCGAAGCGATGATGAGAGAGATAATGCGCGTTTCCCCACCTGGCGCATCAAGCTCGGCGTAGATTTTGAGTGGAATGGTTTCTGTTTCTCCGGGAATTCTGCCTACCAAAATAATCGTGGCGCCAAACTCACCAATGCCTCGCGCAAAAGAAAGCACGGCACCTGCGAGAATTCCGGGCCAGGAAAGTGGCAACAACACACGCCAAAAACTTTGCCAACGAGTGCAGCCTAAAGAGCGAGCGGCTTTTTCCAAACGTGGCTCTACGCTTTTCATCGAGAGCCCAATCATCAAAACGAAAAGTGGAAAGCCAACTACTGCTGCTGCGACAACAGCTCCTAACCAATGAAAAGCGACGGGGAATCCGAGACTTTCTAAAAGCTTTCCGAGGTTTCCTCTTGGAGAAAAAGTTTTGAGTAGCAGATAGCCCGTGACTACGGGAGGCAACACCAAGGGCAGCATGATGAGAGTTTGCAGAAGCGCCCGTCCGCGAGCGCGAGTACATTCGAGAAACCACGCCGCGAAAACCGCAAAGGGAAGACTTAATAAAGTCGCCGCTGCGCCGACGGAGAGAGAAAGAACAATGCTATTGTTCATTGCCTCGCGAGAATCCGCGCTTCTCCGCGATTTCTATGGCCCAAGCTTCACGCAACGAATCGAAAAACTCTTTTCCTTGAGGCCGGAGTAATGCCGCAACGTAGAGAATTTTCGGATGCGAGTCCGCAGGGAAAACATAGGTGATACGCAATCTCGGATCGACCATAACATCCGTTGCATAGACAATTCCCGCCGCAGCGCCTCCTTGCGAAACTTTCGAAAGCACATCGCGGACATTGGAACCGTAAATCACTCTCTCGGGTGTTTTCAGTCCTAACTTAGTCAGTGCCGCCTTTGCATATTTTCCTGCGGGCACTTGCTCATTCGCCATCGCGAGACTTTCGAGTTTGGCGAAATCAAAACTTTCTATTTCCTTGGGAACGACACAAACCAAACGATTCGAGAGCCAGTCCATGCGCTCACTAGGAGCGAGCTTGTCCACCCACTCCGGCGCAGCAGAAATGAAAATATCCGCCTGCGCACCTTCTTGAATTTGCCGAGCCAAAGTAGAGCTCGCTTCGAATTGAAGACGAGTTTGAATCTGTGATTTCTCTGTCCACTGTTTTGAAATGTCCTCAACTGTCTCCTTCAAGCTCGACGCCGCAAAAATCGTGATGGGCTGCGCCGTTTCCTCCTTTTGACAGGAAAAAAGAAGAAGAGTCACAACAACAAAGATTAGCTTCTCGTAATTCATCTTTAAGAACCCTTCACACACACGATCTGCCGCAAAGTATGCACAATTTCTACAAGATCCTTCTGCGCCGCCATGACAGCATCGATCGACTTGTACGCCGCAGGCGTTTCATCAATCACGTCTTTGTCTTTGCGACATTCAATCCCCTCTGTGGCCTTCACATGATCTGCTAACGTGAAACGTCGCTTCGCTTCCGTGCGTGACATCGCACGGCCAGCGCCGTGGCTACAGCTGTGAAAACTCTCTTCATTCCCAAGCCCGCGCACGATGTAAGAACGCGCTCCCATGCTGCCAGGAATAATTCCAAAATCCCCCTTGCGAGCGCGAACCGCACCCTTGCGCGTGACATACACGTTTTTCCCGTAGTGAAATTCCTTCTCTACATAATTGTGATGACAGTTCACGGCCATGACATTAGCTTCAAACGGAGGAATGCCAGAGGAAGACTGCACGGCGCGAATCACGGCCTTCATCATCAATTCCCGATTCCATCTTGCAAAATCCTGCGCCCAGCTCACGGCTTCCACATAATCACGAAAATGATCCGTTCCTTCAGACAAGTACGCCAAATTCACATCAGGCAGATTCCCAATCCATTTACGCATGTCTTCCTTGGCAAGCTCGATGAAATAATTCCCAATCCGATTTCCAATTCCGCGGGAACCACTGTGAAGCATGAACCAGAGATGATCGGACTCATCCAAACAAACTTCGATGAAATGATTTCCGCCCCCTAAGGTTCCTAGATGATTCACATGATTGACCGAACCCCTTCCCACCCCGGGATGTTTTTCGACAATCACTTTTAGGCGAGGTGCCAGATGTTTCCAGGTATCGGCTTGCATCGCAGGAATATCTTTCCAAGCGCCACGATCACCGGGTCCGCCGTTGTTTGTTCTTCCATGAGGAACTGCTTTTTCAATACTCGCACGGAGCTCTTTGAGGCTTTCTGGCAAATCTGCCGCTTTCAACGTCGTCTGCACCGCCATCATTCCACAGCCAATATCCACACCCACCGCCGCAGGGATGATTGCTCCTGTCGTCGGAATCACGCTGCCAACAGTTGCCCCAAGTCCCCAATGAACATCAGTGATTACCGCAACGTGACGGTGGTTAAACGGAATCTTCGCCACATTGCAAAGCTGAGTGCGCGCTTCCTGTTCTAAAGGAACACCGCGAACCCAGGCCTTGATCGGCACTCCTTCCCCATCGATTACTTCGTAATTTTGTTCCACGCGAGGATAGCTAATTCAAAAAAACCGCTTTTGAGGGCAGCATAAGAGCTTTATCAGTCAGAACAAGCGTGGAAAGACGCTACAAACAGTCATGGAGCCTGGCGTTAGAATAACTTCGCAAGCCTCATGGTTAATCCGCCATTGACAACGCAAGAGTTCTTAAGCCGACGTACAAATAGAGAATGATACTCGTAATGAGACTATTGCTAATAATTTTATATGTGATGGCGGCTTAAGCGGGACAAGTCCATGCACAAGACCAGTTTTCTGACATAGCAGGACAATTTTGTTGAGTGCGATAAACAAGAGAGGGAGCAGCGCAGCTCGTCCAGCTTATTTTGCCACCCACCCAATTTGAGGCTTCTGCAATTGAATGTCCAACTGCATGCGAAATTCTCTCGAGCGTTTCATGGCTCGCTGGAGAAAATTGTTCAATTGTTTCGAGGCTAAATACAACTTTATCGGTTTGAGCCGTGAGTGGGGTTACGATAGTCGCTGTTGCGCCGCCCTCATAGCGACCGAGATCTTCGCATTGAAGACGCCTAATAGTTTCTCTTTTCAATTCCAATTTCTTAATTTTGTTCATAAAGTCCCCTTTTCATTTACAAAATCTCAGATGCAATATTGAAAGCTTATCCCAAAATCTAGGAGGATATCTTTATAAAATCATATTTTTCTAAATTCTTTTAAATCAAGCCATTAGACGAGAAGAGGGGCTTCGCAAAACTTTGATGCTGGCAACAAAACCAAGCAGACCGAGGAACCCAAGAATGGAGCCAACTGCAATCTCAAGTGAATCCGAAACACTCCCCTGTGACCGCAAGAAGCCAACAGTTCCAAATAATCCGTTATTAAATGCATGACACAAAACCGTTGGCAAAATCGACCCGGTTCGCCACGCAATCAAACCCATATAGATTCCCGAGGGCAATACCAGTAGTTGATAGTAAAAAGGACCATGAAGAATGGAAAAAACTACAGAACTAATTGCGATACAAATCCAAGGCGAAAGGTGTTGAAGCAAACGTCGTTGCAAATAGCCACGGAGAAGTATCTCCTCAGCAAGAGGAGTGATCACCGCCACAGCAAGTAGCACCAACAAAACATTCTCGGAAACAATTGCGGGAAAAACTCTGGGCGTGATACTGGCTTTCTCTACAACAAATTCGACAAGAAGTATTCCGACAAGAACACAAAACAAATTACCAAGAGCAAGAAACCCCAAGTCCTTCCCCGAAAGCTTTGTCTTTTCGAATCCCAGATTCTGAATGAGTGATCCCGATTCTTTGCGAGTAGCAAGGGTCACCATCAAGAAGGTAGAAATAAAAGTTGTTAGCGAGGCTAAAACATATCCGATGGTTGTTTTTTCAAATTCTCGAAGAGATTCTTTGAAACCGACAGTGTTGGAAGGCGGCAAATGAGACTTCATGATTTGCCAAATCAAAACAAACAAAAAATATTCCAGAAGAAACACCCCAAAAAAAACCGCAAATACACGCCAAATTGGCTTTCGACTCTTCATGGCATCCCTCCCCCACTCACAGGCAAATCCGCGCCGGTGATGTGACCTGCCTCGGAGGAAAGGAAAAAGGAAACGGCAGCGGCGACTTCTTCGGGGAGACCAATACGACCAGCAGGGATTGCCTTGAGAATTTGAGGATAGAAATTTCAAACAGAATTTGAGTCCGCATAATGAGCTTTATTGGACACTACAATGGGACAGTGCGCCATCCGCTTCCCTTCGCAGGAAGGATAAATGCCGCGCTTTTTATATGAAAAGACAACGAGCGAACCTTGAGCGCAGCACAAGAGTCGTCATCAGTCAGAACAAGCATGCAAAGACGCTACAAGCAGGGAAAATAAGCGGCTTCCGATCCCCCCCGCGAGGAATTATTAGAGGTCCCTTGAAAAAAGTGTAAAAAGCTGCCCTAAAACAATGGCTAGATTCTTATTTGCTCGATTGGCACAACGATACGAATCCGAGAATCTCAAAATCAACCGGCGAGAATTGCTCAAGGCGTCGCTTGCTG
>CAZMYG010000085.1:0-12572 GCA_964570465.1 uncultured Planctomycetales bacterium | reverse complement strand
CGCGATTGATTGGGGGCTGTTGTGGAACTGGGCCTGACGATATTCGCGCCTTGGCGAAACGTTTGGTAGGCAGAGTTCCTACAGCGGCGAGTACTCTTCGCCGCGCAAGTCCTGCAGGAAGAACGCCGAGTGCAAGACCTGTGGCCACGCCAGTTGTGCCGATGACTCAAATGCCATCGGGCAATCGCTTTCTCGAAAAGACTCCCAACAAGAAAAAAATCATCACCGTAGAACTCGATCCGCCGCGCGCTGGAGATTTTCGAAAGGTGATTGAAGGCGCCAAGCTCTGTAAGGAAGCTGGCGCGGACGCAATTTCGATTGCCGATAACCCGCTCGCCATTGTGCGCATGTCGAATTTGGTTTTAGGACATCTCGTACAAAGCGAAGCGGAAATTCCCGCAATCGTTCACGTTGCCGGGCGCGATCGAAATCTTCTCGGCATCCGTTCCGATTTGATGGGTATGGCAGCGTTGGGACTCGATACGACATTTCTGATCACAGGAGATCCCGCTTCCATTGGCGATGCAGCCGGAGCAACCTCGGTCTACGATCTCAACTCCTTCGGACTTGTTTCTCTCGTCGCCTCGATGAATAAAGGCGAATCGCCTGGCGCCCCGCCCAACGGTTTCAAAATTGGAGTTGCCTACAACCCCAACGCAAAAAATCTTCAGGTCGAAGCAAATCGCCTGCGGAAGAAAGCGGCTCTCGGTGCACACTTCGTTCAAACTCAAGCCGTTTACGATGCAGAGATCGCGCGAAAATCCTACGAAGCTGTAAAAGATCTCGGGCTGCCGATTCTCTTTGGCATCATGCCCTTCTTAAATCTCAAGAACGCCGAGTTCATCCATCACGAAATCCCCGGCATCACCGTCCCCGAAAAAGTGCTCGCCCGTATGCGCAATGCCAAAGACGGTGCAGTTGAAGGGCTCAAAATTGCAGAAGAGTTAATCGAAGCTTGCTCCGATTTTGCTTCGGGGTTTTATTTGCTGCCGCCATTCAACAAGGCAGAACTCGCCGTACATTTGGCCAAGAAAATCAAATCTCTTGAGAAGGCACGGCAATGAAGCAGCAATTTTTTTTACTCGGCGGCTTTTCTTCGTTGGGGTTGGCAATTCTAGGAATTGCTTTGCCGCTGTTGCCTACCACGCCGTTTCTTTTGCTCTCCGCCTACTGTTTTGCTCAAAGCAGTGCGCGTTGGCATCGTTGGCTAATTCATCACAAACACTTTGGTCCTTACATCGCTGCGTTTCGTGAAGGGAAGGGATTGACCAAACAACAAAAGTGGCGGATTGGGCTTTCAGTCACCGTGATGGTCGGGCTTTCGCTTTATTTCGCACCACTTTTTGCAGTTCGCTGTTTGCTTGCGAGTGTTTGGGGCGGTTGTCTCGCCTATCTTTTTCTTAGCCGCACAGCTTCTTCGTAGAGGCGGCGCATGCGCCGCCCCTACCTTTCAGAAATTCGGTCCGCCGCGACTAATGCTCGTGCTGCGATTGCCGCCATTGTTGAATTGAAAAATCGCCGGCGCTCGCTTACGCGCAGTTTCAAGCTGCGAAGGACTGAGCAAATGAGAGAATTCCTTTTCCTTTGCAATTTGCAAATCACGGAATGCCTGCTGCAAACGCAGATTGTCCTCCGCGCTTAAACTCTTCGCATTGACTCCATCCTGTCCAAAATCTTTGAGCAATTGCTTACCTTCTCTGGCATAGCTCTCAGCGATATCGCGGATATAACTTTTCTGCGCAGTGTCGAGCCCATAGGTCTTCGCCCATTCTTTGGTCAAGGTATCCGCAGGCTTTTCCTCACCTCCATCACCAAAAGGCAGATCGTATTTCGCTTGATCCCCTTCGAGGAAACGACGCAACGGCTCTTGCATTTGATTCCAGCGATCTCGTTGTTCACCGGAAAGAGCATTCCCTAGGGATTGATGTAGACCCGCCAACATTTTCTGCCGACGATCCCAAGCCTCAATCGGCAACGATTTCGTCGCGTCAAACCCTCGTCCAATTTCGGAGGCTAGAGAATTGCTGACATGCCCCAAGTCTTCCATTTGTTTTTCATTCAATCCAAGAGGTTTGCCGAGCAGTGCTTTGGTGAGTTCAGGAAAAATCTTTTCATCGAAAAATGGCGCGGGAGAAATCTCGCGCGCGGCCATCGCGGCCTTGGAGAACTCGTCCCTGAAGGCCTGCATTTTTAGCTTTTGTTCGTCGGTGGGTTCCGGCCAATCCGATTCCGGCATGCTAAGCAGCGGACCCATCGCCTTAAAGGTTTCTCCGCAAAGTGCCGCGAGTTTTCCCCAATCGATGGTTGTTGGAGTGTTGGTACTTGCGGCAGGTTCTGCATTTTTCTCTGTCGGGATATCACTCACTACTGCCGGGATCGTTTCGGTTTTCACTCGAAGACGTGTCGCCGATTCTGCTTCTAATCGAGCGATTTCATCTTGTGAGGTTTTGAGTTTCGCGGACAAAGCATCGTGATCGGCTTTGAGTTTTGCGTATTCTTCTTCGCCGATCGCTTGAATCGCGGTGTCCTTCGAGCTTTGACCTGCCGAAGTGCTCAATAAAGTTTTTCCGGCAATCAAGCCAACGCCCAACGAAACCACACCGAGAAGCACACTGCCGACAATGATTTTCTGAGTCATGAGAATTCCTCCTATCGTAATTCCACTCGCGACACCACCCGCTCCGGCCTGCGCGGCGAGCGTGAGCAGCGACGCTTGCAGCGAAGAAGGCACGGAAAGAGCGGCAGAAGATTGCAAAATGGATTCGAGATGCGGAACCGCGCCGAGCATTCCGGTGCTCGCCAAACCTTTCTTCATCGATTCGAGTCCTTTTTCGGCTCGCGACTGCAAAGTCGTACGCGGGATTTCCAAAACTGCCGCCGCTTCGATTTGAGAAAGGCCCTGATAGTAAAGCAAGACTAAGGCCGCCCTGCTCTCGGCAGGCAAGCGTAGGAGTTCTTGATGCACGGCCGCCTCGACTTCTTTTTTCTCCAAACCGTTTTCTTCGAAGCTCGTTTCTGGGTTCATGGCGACTCTTTTTTCTTTTTCCTGCCGCAGTTTGGAATCTCTCAAAACATTGCAGAGACGGCGATGGGCTAGCGTGTAAATCCAGGGTCGAAACTCCTGATTCGAATCGTAGCGATGCAGATTGTGGAAGATGGCCGTGAAGATCTCTTGCGTGGCGTCGGAGGCGTCCGCCTCGTTGCCGAGCATTCGATAGGCCAGATTGTAAATCGGCCTTTGCCAGTCACGGACGATGCGTTCGAATTCCATTTCAGCCACTACTACACGGCTCGTCACAACACTGCCGAAAAATTATTGAAGAATTGGCAGAGTCATCGAGGCACGGATCGAAAGCTGCGCAGCGAGTTGGCCTGCAACCTGACGAAACGATTGAGCAGTTGGGGAATTAGGATGAGACTTCACAATCGGCTCGCCACTATCTCCGCCTACACGAATCGTCGGATCGAGAGGAATGCGACCTAAGATTGGTATCGAGAATTTTTTCGCAAGCGTTTCTGCCCCGCCGGCACCAAAAATATCCGTAGTTTCGTGGCAATGCGCGCAAACAAAGCCCGCCATGTTCTCAACGACACCCAAGATTTCCACATGCACCTGACGGAACATTGCGATCGCCTTGCGCACATCGTCGACGGCAACTTGTTGCGGGGTTGTCACGATCACCGCACCGGCCAGAGGAACTAACTGTGAAAGCGAAAGCTGTACGTCACCAGTACCTGGTGGCATATCCACCAGCAAATAATCGAGATCATCCCAAGTCACATCGCCAATGAACTGTTCAATCGCCTTGTGCAACATCGGCCCGCGCCAAATCACAGGCTGATCGGGATCGATCAAGTAGCCAATCGACATCGACTTTACCCCGTGTCGCTCAATGGGTTTGATTTTGCCCACATGCACATCGGGCTTGCGTTCGATGCCGAGCATACGCGGAATATCAGGACCATAGAGATCACAGTCGAGCAAACCAACTTTTGCACCAGTCTCAGCTAAGGCTACTGCGAGATTCGTCGCAACGGTCGATTTCCCCACGCCGCCCTTACCGCTCGAAACCGCGATGATGTTTTTCAAACCCTTCGATAACGCGGCAGGGTTCGGGCCAACGCGCCCCTGCACATTCGCCGTCATGGTGATATTCACCTCTTCCATTCCGGGAATCGCCTTCACCACATCATGAGCCTGTTGTTTCAATAGATCCTTTACCGGGCATGCAGGGGTCGTCAACTCAATCGTGAATTTCGCTGTTCCCCCACAAACCGTGAGATCCTTCACAAAATTCAACGAGACAATGTCTTTGTGCAGATCGGGGTCCTGCACTTTGCGGAGCGCTTCCAGTACTTGCTCCTTGGTGATATTCATAATCGTATCTTTCTTGGCAATGGGATTCTTAAACACAGCTCCACTTCGGAGTGATAAAACCCTCCTAAGATAGAGAGAAAAACTGAAATTGAAAATGTCTAGCTCCAAAAAACCTGCCTTGGTCTTGTTGAGTGGTGGAATTGATTCCGCGACTGCAGCGGCCATTGGCAAAGAAAAAGGATACAAGCTACATGCGTTAAGCGTCGATTACGGGCAAAGACACTCAATCGAGTTGCAGGCCGCAAAAAGGGTCGCAAAGTTTTTAAAAGTAGCGGAACATCGAGTCATCCAGATCGACTTGCGCTCAATCGGCGGCTCGGCACTGACAGCAAACATAAAGGTTCCCAAGAAACGCTCCGCAAAAGCCATCAGCAAAGGCATCCCGACTACTTACGTGCCCGCAAGAAACAGCATCTTTCTCGCGATTGCTTTGGGCTATGCCGAAACCATCGGCGCTTTTGATATTTTCATTGGCGCGAATGCGATCGATTACTCGGGCTATCCAGACTGTCGTCCAGAATTCCTGCGTACTTTTGAAAAACTCGCCAATCTCGCAACAAAAGCCGGCGTAGAAAAACGGGGACGATTCCGCATTCACGCGCCACTGCTCCACTGGAGCAAGGCTCGCATCATTACTGAGGGCAAAAAACTAGGGCTCGATTACTCTCTTACTCATTCTTGCTATGATCCCGGCCCGCGCGGAAAACCCTGCCGGCAATGCGACTCCTGTTTGCTGCGACAAAAGGGCTTTGAAGAAGCGGGGCTTAAAGATCCTCTATGAAAGAAAAACTGGCCTCTCTGCAACTACTGATCGAAACCATCGACCGTCTCCGTTCGCCAGGAGGTTGTCCTTGGGATCGCGAGCAAACAGTCGCCTCGCTTGCGCAATTCGTCATCGAAGAGGCATATGAAGTGGTTGATGCTATTCACGGTGGTAAAAACGAAAAAATCTGCGAAGAGGTTGGCGATCTGATGCAAGTGCTCGCCATGATTTGTCGAATCGCTGAGGAAACAAAGCAGTTTTCAATTGGTGAGGCAGCTAAGGCTGTGAGTGAAAAACTAGTCCGTCGCCATCCACATGTTTTTGGAGACACAAAAGTTTCAGGTTCGAAAGAAGTTCTTCAAAACTGGGAACAGCTCAAACAAAAAGAGAAAAAGGACGAGGCGGACAAATCTGCGCTCTCCGGCGTACCGGCCTCGCTTCCCGCTCTGTTGCGCGCCTATCGGACGAAAGAAAAAGCGGCGCGAGTGGGCTTTGAATGGAAGGACTTGCAGGGCCCGATCGAAAAAATCGACGAAGAGTGGAAAGAGTTGAGACAAGAAATCGAAGCGAAAACAAAATCGCCCGAGCGCATTGAAGCGGAAATGGGAGATTTGTTATTCGCAATCGTTTCGCTTTCCCGCAACGTCGAAGTGAATCCCGAAATTGCTCTGCGCAAAACCGTCGACAAATTCGCTTCGCGCTTTCGTTATGTCGAAGAGAAAATCGGCAAACCTCTAAAAGATGCTACGCTTGAAGAAATGACCGCGCTCTGGAACGAGGCGAAACGAATTCACTAATTGTGTAGTTCAAACCTCTACCAACTTCTCTTCCACCTTTTCTGTTGGGGCATTTTTCCTTTTTTGCGTTTGATACCAAGCTTCGAGGCGGCCGAGCCGAACAAATTTGCCAATTGTCGTCAGCGACTGGAACAAAATAAACGCGAATAGCAGAAAAGGCGCCGCCGCGAAGAGAGCGGGACGCACTTCCTGAACCCAATCGCGTAAAACGAATTCATTCACCGTCTTGAAATCAGCAATCAGCAAGTTGCCCGTCACGAGCAAGCTCACCCAAAGAGTGATCCAAACGGCCTTACCCGCAATAGAACTGAGAAGAGTCGTTCGGCAAATTCCAAGATAGAGTGAAAGTGCGCCAGAAATCACAGTCAGAACACAGGCAAACAATGCTAAAGGCCTTAACTCTTCTAAGCCTGGCGAACTCAGCAATAGCTGAAACCCTTCCGTTGGATGATCCAAATTAATCCCGAAGAATGGAATTGGAGAAGGTGCGGCGATGAGATAAATGCCTAAGGCAAGGCCTAACATGATTTTCAATGAAGCCGCAAACATTTGCACCGGACCTAGCGGACGAGGCCCAGAGCGATCGATCCATGCCTGCCAAGGCTGAGACCAACTCGATTTTGTATTTTGAGTTTCAGGACTTGTAGGAGCTGCAATGTTCATTTCTTTTGTCTCTAAAGTCATCGTAGGAGCTGAAGTGTTATCCATTTTCTTTTCCTCCTGATTCCAAGCTTTTTCGAATACCTGCTCACCACCTTTTGCCAAGCGTCCACGCCAACCTCTCCAGCGTCGGAACCACAGAGGCAAATGATAGATTTTAGGAAGTCTGCTTAGAACAGCCAAAAACACGAACACTAAACCAATGCTCAAAAGCGAATTGACGATGAAAAACTCGAACTCTCCTCCAAAGAACAACTGGATTGCCTGAAACGCAACGAGTATCGCGGAGTAAAAAAGAAAGTGCGTCGTGTATTCAGGCCGAATCAAGGTCACTGGCTGTAAATAACCCGCAGCGAGTTTTTCTGGAGGGCCCAGTTTTGAAATTACTTCTCTGGTGACATTTTCATCCACGGAAACTCCACGTTCCGCCGCGATACTTTCCGCCTGATCAAAGAAATGCGAACGAATCTCTTTCAAAATCTCTTCTGATTTCCAAGGCGGGAGATACTTTTTCACCTGTTCGAGATAGTCAACCAATACTACGTTTTCCATGGTCTAACTCCTTTTTGTCGCATGCAAGATTTTTTCGAGAGACAGCGCAATGTCTTCCCACTCTTCGCTCAAACGGCGAAGCAGATCGGAACCTCGGCGAGTGGTTTGAAAATACTTTCGAGGGCGAGGGCCGTCCGTATTCCAAGTAGATTGCACCATTCCCTGATCCTCGAATCGGCGCAAGATGGGATAAAGCGTGCCTTCCTCAATAGGGAACCCGCTTTCTCCGAGCTGCTTGCAAAGCGCGTAGCCGTAATTTTTCTCTTTTAATAAAGAGAGAATTGCTAGCTGCAACACGCCGCGGCGCATCTCAGGAATCAGTCTGTCGAAAGAATCGTCCATATGTCAGGTTCAATACAGTGCGAGAAACTATACTATGCATCTCTAGGCATCAAGAGAAAATTTCATTTTCCCCAAAAAACACGGGGTATACTTCGGGCATGCAATTCAAAAACTTACAAATCACTGCCATCTTGTTGCCTCTTATTGCTTTGCTCTCCGTAGCTTGTAGCGAAAGCCCAGAAGAACAAGCCGCGCGCCGCATTGAAGGAGTTCTCTCTGGAGATCCGGCAACACTACAAGAGATGCAAAAGGAAATGAAAAAAGCCCTAACCCCGCAAAAACCCACCGTCGAAACGATTGATGCGGACAAGCTTTTTGCGGTACTTCCCGAGTCGCTTGAAGGGCGAAAACGCGTGGACTTCGAGAAGAAAAAACATGCGAGCGAATTAATGCAAATCACCATCGTCGAGGCGGAATACAAAGGCAACGGCAAGAAAGCAATCAAGATTCAGCTCATGGATCAGGCAAATGCCTCTGGCCCTGGCAAAACCATGATGGAGTCGATTGGCAATGGATCAACTGACATGAAGAACGAGGACTATTCCAGCAAATCAACCCGGATCCATTCCTACCCTGCAGCAGAAAGCATGGTACGAATGGGACAAGGCCCCGCCTACAAACTGAACGTTTTCGTCGCGGGTCGATTTCTCATTGAAGCAACCGGTATGGTGGAAAGCATCGACGAACTGCGTGCGGCTGTAGAAAAAGTAGATTTCGATCAGCTCGCCTCTATGAAAAACGAAGGAAAGAAATAGTTCATGAGAAATCAGTCTCGCTTGGTGTTGCTGTTTCTTTTGCTTTCTTATGGTTGTAATTCTGGAAGCGACGAGAAACTGACAATCCAAGAACCTGTCAGCGCAGAAAAACTGATGAGTTTTCTTCCAGAATCATTAGAAAATCGCCCAAAATTGAAATTCGATCCGAAGAGAGCTTCTCAAGGAATGGGCCTTTCGACCGCACAAGCCAAATATAAAGGGTCTGCAAAAGGAGAAATCAAAATCGTCATTAGCGATCAAGCCAATCTGAGCTCAGACGGACAGAATCACTTAGCAACTCTCGCCTCGATGCAGATGGAATCGGAAAATTCCGAAGGCTATTCAAAATCGGTTCGATTCAAGTCCTATCCCGCTCACGAAAGAATGACTACAAATCCCAAATTTGCTTTGCCCACTGAGGGATCTCTCATGGTTATTGTCGCTGATCGTTTTACGGTGTCGGGAACGGGAAGAGATGTTGAGATGAAGGACTTGTACGCTGCGCTTGAAAAAATAGATCTCGACAAACTTGCGACCATGAAAAATGAAGGCGCAAGAAAAACCATTGAATCGCCTATCGAAGGGGATCCTTCTGCTCTCCTTGAATCCATTAAAGCAAAAGGCATGGATATCGAACCAGTCAAAGAGAGCAAACTCCAGGCATTGCTCCCCAAGAAATTAGGGCCAGACGAAGAAGTAGAAATCCGTTCAGAGACTAGCGGCGAGGATGCGCTGAAAACATCGAGTGTCTCAGCAGACTACATAGGCAGTCCTTATCAAATCACGATTGAGATCATGGATGGAGCAGGATTCATGCGAGCCTACGGCGCCGAAGCATTTAGCAAGTACCCCGTCGACCGACGCAAATCCAATGGTTTCGAAAAAACGACGACGATTGGAACATACCCGGCAAAAGAGGAATTTTCTGGAGACGAAGATGGCATTGGCCATGGATCCATTGAGCTGATCATTGCAAAACGCTTCTCTGTCAAAGTAACTGGAATGAGAGTCAGTTATTCGCAGCTGAAATCTGCTTTGGATTCAATCCCTCTCTCCAAACTCGAAGCAATGAAAGACGAAGGAGTACTAGCGTACTCCTTCTCACAAATTCGCAATCAACCATTTCTTGATTTGGTCAACGCCCATTTTTTTACGTCTCGCATAATCTTCGAGCTGATCCGCGCCAATTCTTCCTACTGTGAAGTAATGAGAATCGGGATGGGAAAAATACAAACCCGAAACACTTGCCGCGGGCTGCATGGCACAACTTTCAGTCAAAGTGATTCCTAGTTCGGGCGCATCAAGCAATCGAAAGAGAGTTTGTTTCTCCGAGTGATCCGGACAGGCGGGATAACCAAAAGCAGGACGAATGCCTCGATACCTTTCACGAATTAATTCTTCTAGTCCGAGCGATTCCTCTTTGCCATAACCCCACTCTTCTCGCACGCGCTTGTGCAACAACTCGGCAAACGCTTCCGCCAAACGATCCGCGAGCGCCTTTACCAAGATGGAATGATAGTCATCGTGATTTTTCTGATACTGCGAAGCCAGGGCCTCAGCGCCAATTCCTGTCGTTAACGCAAAAGCGCCAAGATAGTCCTGAACTCCACTCTCGCGTGTTGCTAGGTAATCAACTAGTGATTCGTTAAATCTCCCAACATCCTTCACGTTTTGCTGGCGCAGCATCGGGAAACGCGCAAGTTCTTTCTTCTGACTCTTGTCGTGATAGAGAACTAAATCTTCTCCTTCGCTCTGAGCCGGCCAGAATCCATAAACTGCGCGCGCCTTGAGTAATTTCTTTTCACAAATCTCGCGCAGCATTTTCTGCCCATTCTCAAACAGCTCCCGAGCTGCAGCTCCATGAATTGGGTGGTTAAGAATCTCGGGGAATTTGCCTTTCAATTCCCAAGCATGAAAAAAGAAAGTCCAGTCAATGTATTTCGCAATTTCTTCTAGAGGAAAATCTTCCAGCACGCGACGTCCGAGAAAAGAAGGGACAGGGATTTTGGCTTCTTTCCAATTTGTCGGGCGTCGATTCGCGCAAGCCTGAGAAAAACTGAGTAGAGGCTTCGCTTCTTTCTGAGCATGGAACTCGCGCAACTTCTCCTGCGCTTCACGATTTTGCCGATCGAACTCAACCTTCTTCTTGGAATCAAGCAAACTGGATACGACACCTACCGCGCGCGAAGCATCTTGAACATGGACTGTGCTTTGGCTGTAAGTCGGCGCAATTTTGACTGCGGTATGCTGCTTACTCGTCGTAGCTCCTCCAATTAATAGAGGCAGATTCAAACCGCGCCGCTCCATTTCCTGCCCAACGAAAACCATTTCGTCGAGAGAAGGTGTGATCAAACCACTCAAGCCAATGAGATTCGCTTTTTGTTCGATCGCCGCTTGCAAAATCTTGTCGCAAGAAACCATGACTCCGAGATCGACAACTTCATAGTTGTTACAACCCAGCACAACACCCACGATGTTTTTCCCAATGTCATGCACATCGCCTTTGACCGTCGCCATGACGATTTTACCTTTGGCGGATTGAACAGAACCCTTCGCCTTCTCTGCCTCCAAAAACGGCTGCAAATACGCGACGGCCTTTTTCATCACGCGCGCACTTTTCACGACCTGAGGGAGAAACATTTTTCCCGCGCCGAAGAGATCGCCAACAATTTTCATCCCGTCCATCAAAGGACCTTCAATCACTTCAAGAGGCCGAGACATTTT
Source organism: uncultured Planctomycetales bacterium (assembly GCA_964570465.1). Classification (GTDB taxonomy): domain Bacteria; phylum Planctomycetota; class UBA1135; order UBA1135; family CAZMYG01; genus CAZMYG01. The sequence continues at coordinate 1,601 of CAZMYG010000085.1, read as the reverse complement.
CCCCCGCGCCTCTTCTACGTCCTGATCAATGAAATCGACAATGCCGTGAATGAGTGCATGCGAGAGACGCTGCTCTACCGTTTGCTTGCGCCAAGAAAGATCGACTTCGCGCTCTTTGCCTTTGCCTGTCACACGCTGCGCATATTCGAGCATTCTCTCTGTGGCATCGGGACGGCGGTTGAAAATCAGATCTTCGACATATTGCAAAAGCTCGGGCTGAATCTCTTCGTAAACATCAAGTTGCCCGGCATTCACAATACCCATATCCATGCCGGCGCGAATTGCGTGATAGAGAAAAGCGGAGTGAATGGCTTGGCGAACGATCTCGTTCCCGCGGAAGGAAAAACTGAGATTGCTCACTCCCCCACTAATTTTGACTCCAGGACAACGTTGCTTAATGATTTTCGTCGCTTCGATGTAATTGCGCGCGTAGTCGTTGTGTTCTTCAATTCCCGTGGCGATGGCCAAAATATTAGGATCAAAAATAATATCGAGTGGATCGAAGCCCGCTTTCTCAACAAGCAACTTGTAAGCTCGCTCGCAAATCTCAACTTTACGCTCAACCGTGTCCGCCTGCCCCTTCTCATCAAAAGCCATCACAATCACAGCGGCACCGTAACGACGAACGAGCTTCGCTTTCTCTAGAAAATCCTTCTCCCCTTCTTTGAGACTAATCGAATTGACAATCGACTTACCTTGCACGCATTTCAGCCCAGCCTCAATTACTTCCCACTTCGAACTGTCAATCATCACAGGAATGCGCGCGATCTCCGGCTCCGCTTGAATGAGATTGAGAAACTTCGTCATGGCCGCCGCTCCATCGAGCATGGCCTCATCCATATTCACGTCGAGGATATTGGCGCCCGCGCGTACCTGCTCCATCGCAACTTCAACCGCTGTTGTGAAATCGCCGGAGAGAATCAATTTTGCGAAACGCTTCGAGCCCGTGACATTGGTGCGCTCGCCAACCATAAGAAAGGTGGAATCGGGGCGAACGGTTAGTGGCTCTAAACCACTCCATCGAGTCAATTGCACAGGATTCGCAAGCGCAGTGCGCGGAGCGACCCCTTTCACAGCTTGAGCAATCGCACGAATATGATCTGGAGTTGTGCCGCAACAACCGCCAAGAAAGTTAACCAACCCACTTTGCGCCCACTCTTTCAATTGAGCCGCGGTTTGTTCTGGCTCTTCGTCATACCCGCCAAACGCATTGGGGAGCCCGGCATTAGGATAGGCACATATATAGGAAGAAGAGATTTTTGCGAGTTCAGCCAAATAAGGCCGCATTTCTTTGGCCCCCAAGGCACAGTTCAAACCCACTGCAAAGGGATGAGCATGTTCGATCGCGATATAAAAAGCTTCGATGGTTTGTCCAGAAAGCGTGCGCCCGCTCGCATCCGTAATCGTTCCGGAAATAATCAACGGAAGCTTCTGCCCTTTTTCTTCGAACAACTCAGAAATTGCTGCGAGCGCGGCTTTGGCATTGAGAGTGTCGAAAATTGTCTCGAGCAAAAGCAAATCAACCCCGCCATCCATTAATCCGCGCGCTTGCTCTTTATAGGAGGCCTTCACTTCATCAAAAGTCACCGCGCGATAACCGG
>CAZMYG010000084.1:0-12575 GCA_964570465.1 uncultured Planctomycetales bacterium | reverse complement strand
AGCGATTGCAGAACGAACTCGGAGTAGAAGTCGTTGTCAATCTCGCGCAGAAAAAGCTCGGCTTCACGCCCAACACTCTTGAGTCTTTAAAAATGGCGGAGAATTTAGCGGACGAGTACACGATTGTGCTCGACGACGATTTGGTTGTTTCGCGAGACTACTTTGAATGCATCGACACAATGTTTAGGCAGTTTTATCGAGATGATGTGATTGTGCTGCATTGTCGAACGGGACGGCGGAAGAAAGAGGACCCCGAGCCGCCTGCGGATCACGTGCTTTTAGCTACCGATTATCAGCACCCAGGAGTTTGTATTCCGAAGGAGCAATTCATTCGCTACATACTCCCGCATTGTCATCCAGGCTATTACGAGCACAAACTTGCCTATCTCTGGAAACAATTTCCAAACAACACTTGGGGAGCGAATGCCCCGGACTCCGATGGTTTGACCTGCCGAATTATTGAGAAGCATCAACTATTTACTTTAAAACCAGCTGCAGGCCGGGTGCAGCATATTGGTTTTTACGGATTGCATCGCACTGCAAAGAGCGACGAGTTTTCTCGTCTCTCTTATCAAGAAAAAATTCAAAGCCTTGAGCCAATTATTTGGGACTCGAAGCATTTGGAGTCCATGAGTCAGGAGGATTGGGGAGATTATTGGTTCGTCGAGCAAGATCATTCTTGGGACAGATTGAAATTAGTGAATCCAGAGTTCAATCCCTATCAAAAGATTTCGCAGCCGAATTCTGTGTAGAAAAGTTAGAGCCAGAGCAACGCGGCAAAAACCACTGCGAGAGCGCCTACGCCTGCAATCCACCAAGTTGAAGGCAAAGTTGTTAGCCCCTTCACAGTCTGTGTTTTGAGATTGTGATTCTCCCGTCGCGCAGAAGCGACGCGGTGATTGGCTTCCGCTAATTGCTGAGTCAATTCAGAAACTTGCAGCTCCAGCCGTCTCAAACGTTTGCGCATCTCGATTTCCTGAGCCGATTCTCCTTCGAGCTCGCGAACGAGTTTGGATTTGAGTTCTTCGATTTCGCGAGCGAGCCGTTCATTGTCCAGTGCATGCGAGCGTTTCTCCTCGCTCAACAATTCATTGAGTTCAGAGACTCGCGTATCCGGCACTGCGGGTGCGGGAGCTATTTTCTTCGGTGAACGTTTTCCTGGCATAAGGCCTCCAAGAAACTGGAGTCCATATGTTTCGGAATAACAGGAGAAAAACTTGATTTTTAGGAAATTGCAAAAATCGAAATGCCGAAGAATATGGCCGCACATAAAGCGGCGACTGCGGCGATAGAGTGGCAAACGGTTTTCAAGCGTTTCAGTTTTTTCGCGTCGGCTTGTCCGTGAGCCCGCTGAAATTCAAACCAAAATTTCATCACAAACCAAGTAATCACAGCCCAAACAGCGCCCGACGCAGAACGCGACATGGAAACGGACCAACCAGGCGCGGACAAAATGCCTACTGTGAGCACAATTCCCAACGCGGCCCAAATGATGGGGACATCTAAAGGCAAAGAGACAGGTTCTTTTGCGGCGGCAGCAGGAATTTCAGGCGTTACTCCTGTCAATTTCCCAGGACCAGAAAGCAAAGCGACTCGTTCTTCTTTGGCGCCTAACTCGCGAGCAATCGTGGCGATTTTCCGATTGGCGTCGATGGCTTTTTCTTCGAGCTTGCCGACGATTTGTTGATGTCGCTCTTCTTGTTTATCTAAATATTTGTGAATCGCAGTTTCACTTTTGTCCGCGCGATCGAGAAGTCCGCGAGTGTAAGCGAGTGTTTCTTTTGTGCGCGCGTGTTCGAGAGTTTCTTGAGCGAGCGCTTTCTCGGTTTCCATCAACTCGCGTTCGAGTTCGCGTACGCGTGTTCTCAGTTCCGGTGTGATGGTCTGCGGAGATTGGGTCGTTTCCATAAGTTTTTAAGTTTCCTTTGGACGGAGTGCCCGAATTGCCGACATGATAGGGTTTGCTACCTCGATGGGCGAGGGAGAATTCAAAAATGCTACGGCGCGGCCTCATTATCACGAACGGGACGATTTATACCTTTGACCCGGAAAATCCACGGGCCAGTGGATTGCTCGCTCTCGATGGCCGTATCGAATATGTCGGAGACGAACTCGATCCCGAGGAAATGGGGATTCAAGAAAAACGCGGTTCCGGCTGGATGACGGTGATCGATCTCGAGGGGAAAACCCTCATGCCCGGCTTCATCGACTCCCATACCCACCTCCTTTTATATGCAAAGAGTCTTCGCGAGATCGATTTACGAAGAACTCGATCGCTTTCGACGGTTTTAGAAGCGGTGCGCGCGCGGGCAAAAGATTTCCGAACAGGAGTTTGGCTGCTTGGTCGAGGTTGGAATGTCGATCGCTGGACGGATAGCGCTATCCCGCATCGTCGCGAGCTCGACGCCCTCAATTTGCAAAACCCCGTTTTGCTTTATGCCAATGACGAACATGCGATTTGGGTGAACACTCTCGCCATGAAAGTCGCCGGCATCACTCGCGAAACAGAAAATCCCCCTGGCGGTGTGATTGTGCGCGACCCGGCGACCGGAGAGCCCACTGGAATTTTCAAAGAAACGGCGGTGGAGCTCATCACTAAAGCCTTGCCCGAATCCACTTTCAGTTTGCAGCGCGATTTGATGGCGAATGCCTTACGCGAAGTGGTCCGCCGTGGAATCACGACAGTTTACGATCACGACGGAGCAGCCTCTTTGCAGGTGCTTTCTGATTTGCAGGCTGGAGGGCTTTTGCCCATTCGTGTGATGGAGTCTTTCCGTGCCTCTTCACTCGAAGGACAAATTACTGCTGGTATTGTCCCTGGCTTTGGGAACGATTTTTTAAGACTCGGCGGGTTAAAACTCTTCCTCGACGGTTCTCTTTCTTCACGAACGGCTTGGATGTGGGATCCCTATGAAGACGGTTCCGGTTCTGGAGAGCCACAATGGTCGAAGAAAGATCTTTCCTCTCTTGTGCTGCGTGCCTCCGCCGCAAAGGTACCGCTACTCTTGCATGCCATTGGGGATCGAGCCGTTAGTACAGGACTCGATTTATTGGAAGAGTATCGACAACGTGAGCCCCACCCTCGATTTCCTCACCGCATCGAGCACGCCCAAACCATTCGAGAAGAAGATTTTGTGCGCTTTGCCAAACTAGGAGTGGTTGCTTCGATGCAGCCCGTGCACTTACTCGACGATTGGGAAGCAGCACAGCGGGCTTTGGGTTCTCGAATCGAGAGAACCTTTCCAGCACGACGACTTTTAGATTCTGGCGCAGCGATTGCCTTTGGCTCTGATCTGCCGATTGCTTCTTTTGATCCGCTGCTTGGGGTCTATGCGGCAGTGAAAAGACGAAGACCCGATGGGACTCCCAAAGAGGGTTTCGCCATGGATCAGGCATTAACTCCAGAAGATGCTTTCCGTGCTTACACCTCCTCTGGAGCTGGAGCGATGGGCTTGGCCGACAAAGTTGGGAAACTCAGCGAAGGGCTTGCTGCGGACTGCGTTGTACTCTCCAAAGACCCGCTCAAAGCACCAGTAGAAGAACTACTATCAATTCATGTAGAGACGACAATTGTCGATGGCCGCGTTGTTTACGATCGCCGGGGGATGCCGCGCCGCGAATCGTTTTGAAACTTCTTGCTATTGCCTTTCTATTCAATAAGAGGTAAACCCTTAGCGCCTTTCTCAGCGCTTCACCCCGATTTTCAACACGGTTGGGCTTCTTAATAAGGAGTGAATATGAAATCTCGCCTTCCGATCGTTGTGCTTTTGTTTGGGTTTTTCATCGCGGAAATTCCAGAGAGTTTCGCCCAAGGCGGAGGGCCAACCTTGCCAAACCCACAACCAGGCGGCGGTTCTGGCGGTGGTGGAGGCGGCGGGCGAGGAGGAAGAGGGTCTGTGCGAGGTGGGTTGAGGCCTTCACTTCGGCCACCGCGACCTCCACGACGTCAACGAGAACAGAGACCGCAACCTCCACAAACTCCAAGACCCACACAGCCTTCCAAGAAAGCTGCTGCTCCAGGAGCTTATAAAGGGCCGCAAACCGGAAACGGAGCTCCTCCAGCAACTCAACCATCTTCTAACCCAAATACTGGCGCACCAGCTTCAGCGACACCAACTGCAGCAACGACACCAAGAACAGGCGGAATGGTTGTCGACGCGGAACCGGAGAACTGGTTGCAGTGGTGGCAGATGAATTACTCCGAGTTCCTCCAGCCGAATCGCTTGGGACATTTACCGCAGTTGACGACTTCCGAATATTTGGGAACTCCAATTTCTGTGGACCGTTTGGAAAAAGAGCGAAAGAAAGCGCTGCCTTTACTTTTGCCCTTTCTCGACGACGAAGATATCGCGGTGCGTCAGGCTGCAACTCTAGCCGTGGGGAAGATCGGCGGAGATGAAGCCGTTTCTGAGCTGCGAGAAATGCTAGGAGATGAAAGTGTCGACGTGCGCGATGCGGCAGTACTAGGACTTGGCGCTAGCGGCAGCGAGAAGGCACTGCCCATATTAATTGGCATTGCCAAGACCGGGAATCATCCCGATTTCCCCAAAGAAAATATTAGCCCTTCAGCGCGCTCCTTTGCCATTGCGGCGCTGGGCATTGCCAAAAAACGAGGACTGAAACCAGACTGTGATCAAGAGCTTCTTTCTCTGTTCGAAAACATGAAGGCAGATGAACAAGAAGAAATAGGAACAGCGGTTTATCTGTACTCTTGTTTAGCTCCCTCAGAAAATTTGCGCGGAGTTGCCACAAAAACGATGGAAGATCGCAAGAGCTTTACTGCGATGCGATGCAAGGCAACCGAATCTTTGAGTTGGGAAGGGGGATCGCAGTATTTGAAAAAATTACTGAACTCACTTTCTGATCCTCAGGTTGAGATTCGCCGTTCCGCCGCGATTTCTCTGGGCACTTTCCCAGAAGCTTCTGTGATCAAGGCGCTTCAAGCTGTGCTGGAAGATGAAAAGGATGAAATCACTCGCGGTTTCGCGCTCATTTCTTTGGGTAGAGTTGGCGGAACGGAATGCAAGAAAACCTTAGTACAGAGTTTATCTTCAAAATCTCACGCCATGAGGCCTTGGGCAGCTTTGGGAATTGGAATTGCTGCTCGCAATTCTGGAGATGCCGATCTATGCAAGGCTTTGAGAAAAGGATTCGAAGAGGAAAATAATCACAGTCTCCGCGGGGCTTATTTGTTGGCTTGTGGAATTGCCAAAGATCGCAACGCAATTGAGATCCTCGAAAAAGCTTTGAAGCGAGAAAAAGATTTTTGGATGCGATCTCATGCTTCCTTGGCGTTAGCAATGCTGCAGATGCCGGAATCCGGTGCCGCTTTGCGCGAGAGAATTCTGGAAGAGAAGTCTTCGGCGTTACGCGGCACCATGGCTCTAGCGCTTGGATATTTGGGCGAAAGACAGGACGCGGCCTTGATTGCGGAAGAGATGAAGAACTTAAAAGACCCTGCAGCGCAGGGTTTATTTGCTCTCGCTCTCGCCTATCACGGTACCGAAGAATCACTCAAAGCTTTGCAAGGAGTCGTGGAAGATCCCAAGGCGGAGACAACTGCTTTAACTAGCGCGATTCAAGGTCTTGGAGTATTGCTTGGAGGAGAGCCGATGCTTTCGCTCTCTTTTGCCGCAAGACAATCGAACTTCTCGATATTCCCGACCTGGGTTCTCGATTTACTCGAGTTTACGGTTTAGTTAGAGAATCAAATTCAGGACAACGGCGAGCGCGCAAGGAATTGCAGCGCTCGCTGCACGTAGGGAGAGTCCTAAAAATCCAGGGAAACGATTCGGGAAATCCAATTTCACACTAGCCAATCCCAATAACAACAAACCCAAGCTGGTGTTGCTCATATAGGCATAGAAGAAGTCATTCTCGATTACAAAAAGAGAGAGCAGCGCGAAAAGTGAAACCATAGAGCCTGCGCGTGACCAGGTTTCTTCCTTCCATTTCAGACTGAGCGTCGCACTGATTGCGAAGAACAAGGCAATGGTCCCGTGAACTTGATCGTATTTCGTGCTGGTCGTGAGTCCGTGAGGTTCGCCGTAAATTATTGTTGTAACGATCAACGCTACTGGCAAAGTGCAACTCACTACCATGAGCACTATCCAACGATGCGCAGCGGGAGTTTTCTCTAAGTTGTTATTAAAGAGCCAAGAAAAAATATAAAAACCAATCGTTGCTCCGAGTATCCAAGGGACTCGCTGAATTAGTTTTGCAGTTTCTGGAAGTAGCAGATAAACGAATCCTCCAAAGAAAGCGCAAGCTACGACAATTCCTACAACTGGCGAAAGCAACCGATATTCCCAGGCCGCACTGATGGCGAATATCACAGGAATTGCAATTAACAACCAAAGCGCAGCGTCATTCGGTGGGAAAAAAACGGGCGCAAACATGGCCCATATCACTGCAAGCATTCCAAGAGAAACGGAAACAGCAGGAACGAGTGGTTTGAATTTGGTTTGCTTCGATCCAGGGCCGAGTAAGAAAAAATACCAGCCGGCTGCACAGAGCGCAGCCGGCATGGCGACAACTAGAAAAAGATCCCAGAGTCCGGGCACTATTCTTTTCCTTGGCGCACTCCTTCGATGCCAAGCAAGAGATGCACATCATCGCCTAAACCTTCTGGCATATATTTCACACCAAATTCTGAGCGGCTAATTTTGAAGGTGACATCGTAGCCAATTCGATAAACTCCTCGATCCTTCGCAGCGCCGATTTTGGTTGCGTTTGCGGTGACGCTCTTGGTCACGCCATGAAAAGTCAGATCCCCTGAGATTTCATATTTGCCTTCTCCGGCTAATTTCACCTTGGTGCTTTTGAAAATGATTTTTGGGAATTGTTTTACATTGAAGAAATCAGGACTTCGCAAATGCTGGTCGCGCTTTTCATTCGCCGTGTCAACACTGTTGGCATTGATGCTGATTTCGACCGAGCTATTCTCCAGCTTTTCTTCATCAATATTTAAATTGCCTTCGAATTCGTTAAAACGACCGCGGAAATTACCTGCATTAGCGTGTTTGATGCCAAAAATGATGGAAGAGTGACCTGCGTCGATTTTATATTCCCCAGAGTCGGTGGGAAAACTAGGGGAAACTAGAAAAGGGACGCAGAACAAACCAGTCAGAGCGAACAACGTTGCCTTCATATCAGATCTCCTTTGAATTCATCGATACCGAAGTAAAAAAACCTTCATTCATCCAATCACGAAACCAATTCGAAATTGCGTTTTGTAGGGCAGCTGGCGAGCCACCCCAAAGGCGCGCACCGATGCGAAGCGCCTGAGCAAGGGTTTTTCCCTGAACGATTGCGCGCAATGTTTCATATTGTGCTCGATCGAGATCCCGTCGCCAAACAGCGAAATTCTTGCGATATACCGCGACCCAAGTTTTCTTGGCTGAGAGTTTTGGGATTTTACTTTCGCGATGAGCTGCGTTGACGGCGGCGTTTGCGGGGTAGCTCAATGCAAGCAAGCGAAACGCGGGAATGATTTTCAGTCGAAGTTTTTCCCATTGAGTCGGAGAGAATTGTTGTAGCGCTTTTCCCTCGAGAGTGGGTGCTTGCTCTTCGTCGAATACTTCTGACATCGCGCATTCGAGTTTGGAAATTTCTGTAAGCAACGCTCGACGTGGAATGTTTTTCGAGTTTGTTAAAAACTTGGGAAGCTTTCGTCCCAACGCATTGAGCGAATAATGTCGCGAAGGGAAGCATTCAAGATAGTGTTTTACCAAGTGGTCGAATCGTATATCTCCAAGCAAGCGACAAATCGTTGGATAGTCTTCTAGTAGGCAGTCGCGAAGCCGCCAGAAATACATTTCCGTATAAACATTCAATCTTTGCTCCGCGCGTAGCGTTTTCGAGGGGAGCAAAATGCGCGAGCGGTTCTTTGTAGAAGTACTTTTTCCTCTGCACGGCCGTTTTTCGTAAGGACGAACAATCTCGCCTTGAAACCAGCGCTCTAAACTAGCTAGCGATTGCATGGGAAATGCCTTTTTTGACTGAGCCCATAAATTTGCGGGCTATCTCTGCCTCAGCATGCACGACTTCGAATTTGGGAATATTTTCATCCCATTCGAGCAAGGTCGCGCGTCCGCCACTGAGCTTGTGTGCGAGTTGATACAAAGACCAAACCTCATCGATGACATGATCAGAATGCGTATCAAGAATATGCGTGCCCTTATTCGTGTGTCCCGCCAAATGAAATTGCACTACACGATCAAAAGGAATGGCGCGCAGATATTCTTGCGCATCGAAGCTGTGATTGAAGGCACTCACATAAATATTGTTCACATCGAGCAAGAGTCCGCAGTCGGCTTCGTTCGCCAGTCGTGAGAGATATTCCCATTCACTCATCGAAGAGGAACGGAATTCGACATAGCTCGAAGGGTTTTCAAGAGCGATCGGTCTTTCCAAAATGTCTTGTACCTGTCGAACTCTCTTCACGACATGCCGCAAACTTTCTTCGGTGTAGGGAACGGGAAGCAAATCATGCATGTTGCGACCAGCGACTCCCGTCCAGCAAAGATGATCTGAAACCCAGCGAGCGTTGAAGCGTTGTGCCAGTGCTTTGAGTTTTTTCAAATATTCGCGATCGAGTGGATCGGTGCTCCCGATCGAAAGAGAAACTCCGTGCATCACAATCGGATAGCGCTGCGCGATTTGTTCGAGCACAAAGATTGGGCGCCCGCCCGTGTCCATGAAGTTTTCCGAGATGATTTCAAACCAATCGACGGCAGGCCATTTCGAAAGAATGTAAGGAAAATGCGTTGTTCGAAGACCAACGCCAATGCCTAGATTGGGAAGTTTGAACCGGTTGGAGTGCATCGGAGGAAGGAGGACCGAGGGACACTCGTTATATTGTCGGATTCTCTGGCGCGACTCTGCCGCGCCAGAGAATCCGACAATATAACGAGTGTCCCTCGGCACCCTGAAACTACTTCGCTTTACAAGATTCTTTGCCTTTGCAAGCGTGCTTATCGCCCTTGTCTTCCGTGGAGCAACCGCCCTTGCCCTTGCAAGAGTTCTTGCCTTTGCAGCCATTGTCGCCGCTCGAGCAACCGCCCATTCCCTTGCAGGAATTCTGGCCCTTGCATGCGTGTTTGTCGCCCTTCTCGCAGCAGGCGCCCTTATCCATTCCCAACATCTTACAGCTACTCAACGTCGCGACACCGCCGACCATCATCGCCGTCATCGCCGTTGCCAACAATTTGCTCATATGTTTCGAAGCCATAGAATCTCCTAATGATTTAAAAGGTTATGAAGACCATTTTTGAGGTTGACGAATTGGGAATCCCTACCGCAACCCCGACACGAATGGGCGCCGTTCTACGACAAATTCTTTTTGAAGGACATAAAAAAATAGCAGGGTTGTAAACTGCTTCCGTGCCAGCAAATTCTAGTTTTGTCAAAGACCGCTCGGTGAATTGGAAGAAGTATTGGCCCTGGCTAATTTCGGGTCCGATGGCTTTCGTTTTGAGCTGGTTTCTCTCGTTTTTCCCCGAAACCGTAGAAAGTGTTTATTCTCGGGGAATTTATCCGGTCTTTGCCAAAGTACTTTCTTGGGTTTTTGGCTGGGCTCCGTTTTCGGTTGGGGAGTTTGTCATCGTTGCCAGCATTCTTTGGATTCTCTGGCAACTGGGAAGGGGAATTCGAAAGCGTTTGCGTCGCGAACGCAGTTTGCGCAATTTACTTTGGCATGGAGCGCTCAACACGTTCACAGTTTTCAGTGTTCTCGCCGCCGCCGGAGATTTGTTGTGGGGATTCCATCACCGACGCCTGCCTTTTGCGACTTTAGCTGGTTTAGAAATTCGCGAGACGGAGATTTCGCAACTCGAAGAGCTTTGTCACGAACTTGTGGATCGCTGCAATCAAATTCGCGAGCAAGTGCCCGAAGATGGAGAAGGAGTTGCCAAACTCAAAACGGACTCCGCAGGCGTGTGCGAGCGCGCACCGCTGGGTCTTGAACGACTGGCCTCGACGTTTCCATTTTTTGGAACTTCCTACGGCGCACCCAAAGGAGTTTTCTTTTCGATTGTGATGTCCTATTGCGGCATCGGGGGGATTTTCGATCCCTTTACTGGCGAGGCCAATATCAACACCCATATGCCCGAGTTCGAAATCCCAACGACTGCATGCCATGAGATGGCCCATCAGCACGGCTTCGCGCGCGAGGATGAAGCCAATTTCATCGCCTTTCTCGTTTGTCGCGCACATCCCGATCCCGATTTTCAATATTCCGGGCACAAACTCGCCTTGGCCCACTCAATGAATCAGCTTTATCTCGCAGATTTGGAAGCCTGGAAGCGTTGCGCGGAAAAACGCAGCCCCGCCGTGCTTCGCGATCTTCAATTCTCTCGCAACTACTGGCGACGCTTCGAATCTCCCATCGAAAAAGTCTCCAGTGCGATCAACGACGCCTATCTCAAATCACAAGGGCAGGTGTACGGCGTTCGCAGCTATGGGCGTATGGTTGATTTGTTGCTTGCGGAGAGAAAGGCTCCTGAGAAAAAATAGTCATTTCGGAAACATCGACAATTTCAGTTCTGTGATTTCCCCAGCAATAATTTCAAAGTTCTGTTCTACGTTTTGGAAACCAGATGCTTGAATGGACAACCGATAAAGCCCAGGCTCCAAAACTGGGGAATACATATCGTGTTCCGAAATGAATCCAGACATTTCATAAAAATCTGAATCAATCCAAACGGAATGAGTTTCGTCCAGTTTGCTGAGCAATGCATAACTTGCAGATACGATTTGGGGTTTCTCGCGTTGTCCTTCTAAATGCAGGGTCATTCGGAGTCGACCACCCAATTTGGTTACTGGGATTACTTTTCTGATCTCTTGTCCGGCAAGAACTTCCACCGATTCCTGGACGGTAAAGTACAGACAATCGAACGCGTCGGGTTGAGCCTGTAGTTCGTATTTCCCAGGTGGTGCTAGAAAGAACGCTCCCGATTCTTCTACACGACGATTTTCACAATCCTTCAAAGTGTCGCCGCTTGGCCAGGTTAACTTTGCACGAAAACCTTTCAGGGGACGCCAGTTTGAGTCAGTAATTGTGAGGTGTATTTTCCCAGTGGCGAGTTTTAGCGGCTTGAGAACAAGGAAGACGTCCTTTTGATAATCTCCTTCATCAATTTCAACAATTTCATTAGTTGGTTGTGCGTCTGTGGCGTTCGCTTCGCAAAAAACTAAATCGCCTGGTTCAACGGCGATACTTTTTGAATCACCAAGATGAGATATTTCGTTTATCCAACCCTTCGGGAGTGTTCCGCTCTTCAAAGACTTTTTCAAGTCATCTTTGGATTCCAGATTGTTCTCGCGATAGATATGAGCTCGAAGTTTTGCTCCAGGAATAATTTTGCCAGACTCATCCATTGCAGAAAGACGAAGTTGATAGATCGGGAGAACAAGCTCAATTCCAAATTGATCCGTTGCGTAAATACTCTCTGCGGCGGTTCTATCCTTTGGATTGCGGATCACATAGTTTCCGGGGCGAAGAGAGCAAAATCGGAAACGACCCTGAGAGTTGGTTTTCGTTTTTTCGTAGGAAACCCCTAAGTTTTGTAAAAAGCTCTCATCTTTTTTGAATTGAGGTTGTTCTTCGGATCTCCACTCTTCAACAACCGCCTCGAGCTCAAGATTGGAAATGGCTCTCCCATCGAAATGAACCGCGATTCCTTCCAGAGTACCCAAAGGTCTCAAGACAAGATCTGGTATTTCTTGATCACTCGATTTGCTTAACCAAATCGGGCCGCTAGAGCTGCTACCCCATTTTGCATCGTGGGCTCGAAATACATGAAAGCCTTTGTAATTAATGTAGGCTTCGTAATAGCCCTCTGCATCGCAGCGCAAAGAATATGTTCCCCTACTTGGACGGAGAGCGCCGTCCAGGGTCTTTTGTGATTCCTCTTCAGATCTCTCCCAAGAAATAAGGATTTCTGCTTCGGACACTGGTTCTCCCGATTCATTGACAACTCGTCCGCGAGCGAAAGAACCTAGTTCAGTGCGCAGATCCATTTGAATCTCGCGATATTGAGTAGGCCTTTCGTGAGGGAGAGTCTGCGAAACATTCAGCTGTTCGTGCCTATCTGCGGTGAGATGCACTTCTATAGAAAATGGGGTGAAAGAATAGTGAGATTCGACAGTTGGTAAGAACGCAGAGTAGTTTCCAGCTTCATCCGATTTCGCCAACGCGGATTCCAAAATGTCCTTTCCCTGAGTTAGACGAAGACGAATGTTGGCGCCGGCGAGTACAGCACCATTTGTCCCGGTGACTTTGCCATAGACTTTCCAGCCGGGAGGCTTCGGTGATATTTCGTTTTCGATTTGAGCTCTGGGAGTAACTTCAATCGTCTTTGTTTGTTCAGAAGAAGGCGGGGAGTCAGAGATTTTAGAAACGAAGCGCGGAGTTTCTGTCACGGGGTCAGCGTTGCGATCTACTAGCGGCAAGACTCCCGCACCGAATCCAATCAGAGCGACGACGAGCAATCCCAATTTGATTTTGATATTCATAGCCAGTATTCCTTGGATCAAAGCCGCGAGTCCGCCGAATGTCGCGGCGGCTGCAGCGG
>CAZMYG010000083.1:0-12598 GCA_964570465.1 uncultured Planctomycetales bacterium | reverse complement strand
AACTGAGTTTTCTTGAGAGGGGTATCGCCGGGCTCGACCACCGTGTAGTCCTGGAAATAAATCACTCGCTCCAAGGCCGAGGTCTTCATCCCAAGCAAACTTCCCAATCGCGAAGGCATGGCTTTGAAAAACCAAATATGCGCAACGGGAGCGGCGAGATTGATATGGCCCATGCGTTTGCGCCGGACTCGGGAGTGCGTAATCATGACCCCGCACTTATCGCAGATAATTCCCTTGTGCTTGATCCCTTTGTATTTTCCGCAGAAACATTCCCAATCCTTTTCAGGACCGAAAATTCTCTCGCAGAAAAGACCATCTTTTTCTGGACGGTAGGTGCGGTAGTTGATGGTTTCCGGTTTCTTCACCTCTCCGAAAGACCAGCTTCGAATGTCTTCGGGGGAGGCCAACCGAATCGTGACCGCCGAAAATTCGTTTACCTTCTCGTAAACTTGCTCGACCATCTTGGATCCTTCCTTTACAGAGTCTGCTTCTTGACTAGTTCCATGTTCAGGCCCAGACCTTTGATTTCATTCGTGAGAACTTCGAAGGACACCGGAGTGCCCGCCTCAAGAATGTTGATCCCTTTGACCATGGATTCGTAAATTTTCGTACGCCCGTCGACATCGTCGGACTTCACTGTGAGCAATTCTTGGAGAATGTTTGCAGCTCCATAAGCTTCTAGAGCCCACACTTCCATTTCTCCAAATCGCTGTCCACCAAATCGAGCCTTACCACCCAAAGGTTGTTGAGTAATGAGTGAGTACGGACCCGTTGCGCGTGCGTGCACCTTGTCGTCGACCAAGTGGTGCAGCTTCATCATATAGAGATAGCCCACGGTGACTTCTTGTTCGAAGGCTTGTCCGGTTCTTCCATCGTGTAGTGTTGATTTACCGTGAGTAGGCAATCCTGCTTCCTTGAGACACTGCTCGATTTCCTCTTCGGAAGCGCCATTAAAAATGGGATTAAGAGCGCGGAAATTCAAAGCCTTCGCAGCCCAACCCAAATGGGTTTCGAGAATTTGCCCGACATTCATACGGCTAGGAACACCTAGTGGATTCAAAACGATATGAACTGGAGTTCCATCGGCAAGGAAAGGCATATCTTCCACCGGCAAAATCTTCGCGATCACACCTTTGTTTCCGTGACGGCCAGCCATCTTGTCACCGACCGAAAGATTTCTTTTGGTCGCGATATAGACCTTGACCATTTCGAGCACTCCGGTTGGCAGCTCATCGCCTCGCGAAAGACGATTGACGAGCTTGTTCTTCTCGGATTCTCGGTAGTCAATTTTGTCTGCGTACTCAGTAATTGCCGCTTGAGCTTTTTCTTTATCCGACTTGCTTGAAAGCGCATCGACAAAATTGCGGATGATATTTTTCGAGCGTTTGAGTTGATCGTAGTTCGCTTCATCTTCGATCTTCAAACGGCGTCGATTTTCATCATCCTTGATCGTGTCACCAGTCGCTTCCTCGACGTCGCGCAACATGGCTTTCATGTAGTCACGGAAAACCGTCATGAACTCTTTTTCCGCTTTCTTGATGTCGTTCAATGCCTTGTTTCGCTCCGTGTCAGTGAGATTCACCTTACGAGAGAATTTCTGAGCATCGATAACAATGCCATGCACTCCAGGAGGAACTTCCAAAGAGGCATTTTTCACGTCTTCTCCTGCGCGACCAAAAATCGCATGCAAGAGTTTCTCTTCTGGTGTGAGTTCCGATTTCGACTTTGGCGCTACCTTACCAACCAGAATGTCTCCGGCTTTGATATGGGTACCAATTCGTACAATTCCACCCTCGTCGAGATGGCGCAAAGCCTTCTCCCCCACATTGGGAATATCGCGAGTGAATTCTTCCTTGCCCAACTTGGTTTCACGGATTTCGATTTCGTATTCATCGATATGAATCGAAGTGAAAACATCTTCTTTCACTAGCTCTTCGGAAACCAAAATGGCGTCCTCAAAGTTGTATCCATCCCATGGCATGAAGGCGACGATTAGGTTGCGGCCCAAAGCAAGCTCTCCGCGATGTGTCGCAGCGCCGTCTGCAATGACTTGGCCTTTTTCAACTCGATCGCCCGTTTTCACAATAGGCTTTTGATTGAGGCAGGTGCGTTCATTGAGTCCTTGGAATTTGCGCAAACGATATTCATCTTCGTTGATCTGAATCTTGGTGGAATCCACGAATCGAACTGTTCCCGTTTTTTCCGCGCGAACGAGCATTCCTGAATTCTTGGCAACTGTCATTTCCATTCCAGTAGCAACGATTGGAGGCTCGGTGCGAATCAGTGGCACGGCCTGTCTTTGCATATTGGAACCCATCAAAGCACGGTTTGCGTCGTCATGTTCCAAAAATGGAATCAAGGCAGCGGAAACTCCAACCATTTGCATGGGAGAAACGTCGAGATAGTGAACGTCCTTAGGATCCACCTGAGTGAAATCGCCTTGCACGCGCGCTAATACACGGTCTCCGACGATTTTCCCATTCTTATCCACTGGAGTATCTGCAGGGGCGAGTACGGCATTGTGTTCTTGATCCGCACGCAGATAGACGATTTTGTTTGCAACGACGCCCTTGTCCACAACTCGATAAGCCGTGGTCAAGAATCCGTAATCATCTACACCTGAATAAATCGCGAGTGAAGAAATCAATCCGATATTGGTACCTTCAGGGGTTTCAATCGGACAAAGCCTTCCATAGTGAGAACTGTGCACGTCGCGCACTTCAAATCCCGCTCGCTTGCGGTTCAAACCGCCAGGTCCTAGCGCAGATAGACGTCGCTCATGAGTGAGCTGAGAGAGAGGATTGGTTTGGTCGACAACTTGAGAAAGTTCTCCACGACCAAAGAAATACTCAATGGCTGAGGAGAAGGTTTTGCTGTTCACCAAATTACGTGGAGTAATCGCTTCAAGATTCTCCATGCTCATGCGCTCTTGCGCCGTTCGGCGAAGCTTGAGCAAGCCCTTTCGGAATTCATCACCTGCGAGTTCCATAATGGTTCGCACGCGGCGATTACCCAAGTGATCGATGTCGTCGATTTCTCCTTCGCCAGCACGCAATTTAAGCAAGTAGTGAATGGCTTCAACAATGTCTTCAGCCTGCAAGGTTTGCATGTCTTCACTGATTGACTTGCCAAATTTTCGATTCAATCGGAAACGGCCGACTCGGCCCAATCGATAACGTTGAGCGTCAAAGAATTTTTCTTTGAACAGATCTTTTGCTTTCTCAACTTGAGGAGGATTCCCTGGACGAAGACGAGCGTAGATTTTGAGTAACGCATCTTCGTGACTCTTCACTGCATCTTCCCGCATCGTGTTGAGAACCAACGGATCTTCGGCCCCCTCGAGAATTTCGATTTCTTTGAGATCTGATTCGGCAATGACTTTGGCCGTTTCTTCTGGAATCGGGTGACCAGATTGAACAAGAATTTCTCCAGTTTTCACATCAACAATGTCACCGACCGCAATGCGATCTGCGATTGCCTTGACAAATTTCGCGACGCTTTCGTCTCGTTTTTTCTTGATGACGGAAGTTTTGTAAAACTCTCGGCAGATTGCCGCATCCGTAGAAAACTTCTCAGAGATGGCTCGCAAGAAGGTCAACGCGGAAAACTTCCCGCTTTGATCGATGCGAATTGCCAACAAATCCTTTTTCGTGACATTGAACTCGATCCAAGAACCTCGTTCTGGAATCACCCAGCAAGAGTGGAGTTTCTTCTCTCCAGAGTGCAGTTCAACCGCGAAATCAACTCCTGGGGAACGATGCAACTGAGAAACAATGACGCGCTCTGCGCCATTGATGATGAATTCCCCTCCACCAATCATGATGGGGATTTCACCCAAATACACTTCCTCTTCCACCGGTTCCGGCTTCACCAATCGCAAGCGAATCTTGAATGGAAAACCGTAAGTTAAACGAAGACGCCGACATTCCTCTGGGTTGTATCGGGGTTTGCCCAAGTCATAACCCAAATACTCCAAGCTCATCGTCTTGTCATAGGAAGAAATTGGGAAAATCTCTCGAAGCAATGCCTCTAAGCCAGTGTTCTTCCTGCGGGAAATAGGAACCTGCAATTGCAAAAAGTCGTTGTAGGACTTCGTTTGCAATTCTGCAAGATCTGGCGGCTCGATCGATTGGCGATACTGTCCGAAGCTTCGGATTTCAGAAACGGCGCTTTTCATAGAACTCACTTTCCGGGAAAAAGGCCAATCGGGGCGTAGAACCAGCTCGCCCCGAAGGAGTACTCAAAACACTTTGGGAAGGCAGTGGAAAACAACGACCACTTACTGAATCTTGGCCTTGCCCCCAGCTTCTTCGACCTGCTTCTTGATGCTGTCGGCCTCAGCTTTTGGCACTCCCGCTTTCAATGGCTTAGGAGCTCCTTCCACCAAGTCCTTCGCTTCTTTGAGACCCAAAGAGGTCACAGTACGAACGACCTTGATCACTCCGATCTTGTTCGCTCCGCCGTCTTCGAGAATCACATCGAAAGAGGTCTTTTCTTCGGCTGGCGCTGCGCCACCACCGCCCCCACCAGGAGCCGCTGCCATGGCTACAGGAGCCGCTGCAGTCACCCCAAAACGGGACTCAAAAGCCTCTTTGAATTCCTTGGCTTCCAAAAGAGTCATGCCCTCGAATTCTTTGAGCAATTTTTCGATCTTGTCGGAAACCGTCTTTGTAGCTGTCGCTTCAGTCATTTTTATCAACCTCCAGTTTGGAAATTTCTTACTTTATCCCCAAGATTTATGCAGATTTTTTATCTGCGTAGGCCTTCGCCAAATAGGCGGGCTTTGACAACAACGATTGCACTAAAGATGGAGGAGCAGAAAGCAAGGAAACCACTCCACCCAAAATCGATGCAAACAATTCCTTTTTCGTAGGCAATTTCGAAAGAGCAACCGCTTGTTCCGCATTGAGCCTTGCACCTTCAAAATATCCACCCTTGATCACAATGGCTTTCGAAGTCTTCATGACTTCGCTCAGCACTTTTGCGCCTCGAATCACCACTTCGCTTTCTCCGTAGGCAACTGCAGTCGCGCCCACAAAGAAATCATCGAGGCCAGTAATTTGATTCGCCGCCAATGCTCGCGTTGCAACGGAATTTTTCACGACGAGGAATTTCACATTCCACTCGGCAAATCCCGCTCGCAAATTGCTGATCTCAATGGCGTTCATTCCCTGAACAGAGAGAAATACACAAGAGCGAACGCCCGCGAAATCGCGAACCAGCTCTTCTAACATTCTTTGATTTAGAGAATTCACCATGTCTTTAATCCTTACTCCGACTCCTGTTCAATGAACACATTCACTCCAGGACTCATGGTCGAAGAGATCACCACTCTTCGCAAAAATGCACCTCTTGCAGAAGAAGGTTTTTGGTTGCGAATGTGCTGTACAAAGGCGTTGGCGTTTTCGAAAAGATCGGTTTCAGAAAACGATCTCTTGCCAATCGGAGCCTGTACGTTTCCACCTGCGTCGGTGCGGTACTCAACTTTACCCGCCTTAAATTCCTTGACGGCTTGACCCACATCTGGGGTTACCGTTCCTGTCTTAGTCGAAGGCATTTTTCCCTGAGGACCGAGCACTTTTCCCAAACGTCCTACGTGTTTCATCATGTCCGGGCTGGCCAAGACCAGATCAAATTCCGTCCAACCATCAGAGATTTTTTTGACCAAATCGTCCGAGCCTACAACGTCAGCACCGGCGTCTTTTGCTTCGCGTGCCTTCTCGCCTTCTGCGAAAACCACGACTCGAATGGTCTTTCCTAATCCCTTAGGCAAAGCCACTGCACCACGAATCAACTGATCCGTCTTCTTCGCATCGATTCCCAAGTGAATCGCGACATCAACCGTTTCATCAAATTTAGTAGGAGCGAAAGATTTCAAAATCTTGACCGCTTCGGCTAATGGATAGTTTTTTTCGGTATCCACTTTCTTGAGCGCAGCTCGATAACGCTTGCTTCCCTGCTTGCGTCCTTTGCGCTTTACCGGAGCTCCTGTTGTTTTTGCTGGTGCTGCCATGATTAACCCTCAACTGCAATTCCGCAGGAACGAGCGGTTCCGGCAATCACTTTGACAGCCGCTTCCATCGTTCTCGCGTTTAAGTCCTTCATTTTTGTCTTGGCAATTTCTTCCACCTGCTTGCGAGTCACTTTGCCAATCGTCTCTCGACCTGGAGTTCCGCTAGCGGCAGCTAAACCTGCAGCTTTCTTTAACAACACGGCCGCAGGTGGAGATTTCGTAATGAAAGTAAATGTTCTATCTTTATAGATCGTGATCTCGACAGGAATGATCATTCCATTCGCTTCACGAGTCTTATCGTTGAACTTTTTAACAAAGTCCCCGATGTTCACGCCATGCGCACCGAGTGCGGGACCCACGGGCGGAGCCGGAGTCGCCTGTCCACCAGGGCACTGTAATTTGACGATCGCTGAAATCTCTTTTGCCATCGAAATAACTCTCGAACTTCTCTAAACGGTTTCGACTTGCCAGTACTCTAAATCGACGGGTGTCGCGCGTCCGAAAATCGTCACCACAACGCGAACCGTACCTCGTGTGGTATTGACCTCCTCGACCAAACCATCGAAACCCTCGAAAGGCCCTTCTTTGATTTTGACCGTATCGCCTTTCTTATAGGAAATGGCCAATTTTGGACTTTCTTCCGACTCCACCATCTGTCCAAGAATTTTCTGAACTTCTTCATCGGACATCGGGGTCGGAGCGCGATGTGAACCTACAAAATCTCCAAACCCTGGAGTCTCGCGCACCATAAACCAAATCTCTTCGCTCTTCTTGGGGTCGGAGTCATCCAAATTTGCTTCGACCAAGATATAACCAGGATATATCTTTCTTTGCGTGATCTTCTTCTTCCCCCCTTTGATCTCGGTCATCTTTTCAAAAGGCACAAGCACTCGAGTGAGCTTGTCCTCCATGCTTGCGGCCTTGATTCGCTTGGTTAAATTATCCTTCACCCGGTCCTCACGGCCGGATTGAACGCGAATCACATACCATCGAAGAGTTGCCGTCATGACTATCCTGGATAAAGAAGCCCGTCGATCACGGAACCGAAGAGAATATCCACTCCCATCACAAACAAAGTTAAGAGCAACACCGTCAAAATCACCACAATCGAAGAGTCCACTGTTTCCCCAAAACTGGGCCAAGTGACCTTCACCAACTCTTCCTCGGTCTCAATGAGGAATTCTGCCTTTTTAGGGCGATTCAAAAACCAAAACAACCAAATCCCAAATCCTAAAAAAATCGTCGTCGTAATCGTCACTGCGCCATTGAGAGGCATCCCAAGCACAGGGATTTCTCCAGCGATCCACTCGCGGCGCAAACTCTCGACTCGCTCCAGCATCAAGGTGAGTCGATAGCAACCATAAAACGCCAGCCCAAGGAGCAAATAGAAAGCCGAAAGGCGGGCAAATCGACCCGACTCCGGCTTATAGCGCTCAAACACCCCCACTTTTTGCTCAGGGGTTTTCGGGCTGCCTTGTATTTGAAGCTCTTCCACCATTCCTCCTGGAGCGACTAAAGAAGTCGACACCTAGGAAATCGAAACGCTACAGTTTCTTTTCCTTGTGAGTTTGATGAGCCCGGCAATGCCTACAAAACTTTTTTGGCTCGAGCTTGTATGTCGCTTTTTGCCTTTTAAAAGTCGTGTAATTGCGGTTCCTACAAACCGTGCATTCCAAAAAAACGTAGCGTTCCTTGTTGTGCATGACTCTATGCCAAAATCTTGGTCACGACTCCAGCGCCGACGGTCTTACCACCTTCACGAATTGCGAAGCGCAATTGCTCGTGCATAGCGATTGGAGTAATCAATTCGACACTCAATTTCACATTGTCTCCGGGCATCACCATTTCAACACCAGCAGGCAATTCTGCAGCGCCGGTTACGTCCGTGGTTCTGAAATAGAACTGAGGGCGATATCCCTTGAAGAATGGAGTGTGACGTCCGCCCTCTTCCTTGTTCAAAATATAGACTTCGCACTCAAACTTCGTATGCGGAGTAATTGAACCAGGGGCCGCGATCACCATTCCGCGTTCGAGCTGCTCTTTTTCAACACCGCGCAAGAGCACACCGACATTGTCACCGGCCTCACCGGAATCCAAGGTCTTCTGGAACATTTCCACACCAGTGACCGTGGACTTCATGATTTCTTTTCGAAGACCGACGATATCGACGGCTTCACCGACCTTGCAACGGCCTCTTTCGATACGACCGGTACCCACAGTTCCACGACCCTTGATCGAAAACACGTCTTCGATTGACATCAAGAAAGGCTTATCCACTTCACGAGTCGGATTTGGAATGAACTCATCCAAGGCATTCATCAAATCCTTAATGCATTTTGAAGCCTCTGGGTCTTTACCAGCGGACTGATAGGCCTTCAACGCGTTTCCGCGAATGATCGGAGTCTTGTCTCCAGGGAAATTATATTTTTTGAGCAAGTCTCGGATTTCCATCTCAACGAGATCAAGCAATTCGGGATCGTCAACCAAATCGCATTTATTTAAAAACACGACCATTGCCGGCACATTCACCTGACGAGCTAACAAAACGTGCTCACGAGTCTGAGGCATCGGGCCGTCTGCCGCAGAAACGACGAGAATTGCGCCGTCCATCTGCGCCGCACCGGTGATCATGTTCTTGATATAGTCGGCGTGGCCAGGGCAATCGATGTGAGCATAGTGGCGCTTTTCTGATTCGTACTCGACGTGAGCGACAGCGATCGTCACGGTCTTGGTCGCATCGCGCTCCGTACCACCTTTTGCGATATCCTTATAATCCTTGATTTTGGCCAATCCAGATGCAGATTGCACCGAGAGAATTGAAGCCGTCAAGGTCGTTTTGCCGTGATCGATATGTCCAATCGTTCCGACATTCACATGCGGTTTGGTCCGCTTAAATACTTCTTTCGCCATCGCTGTCTCCTGATTCGATTACTTTTTCCGCCCGAATTTACTTCGAACAATCCTCTTTGCTTCACTTACTGCACGTTCAACTCACAACAAACTGGAGCTGTTGTCGGGATTTGAACCCGAGACCTCCTCCTTACCAAGGAGGTGCTCTACCAGCTGAGCTACAACAGCAAATTCCTACTCGCCACGGGACCTATATCCCCAACCGCGCCAATTACTGGAGCGGGCGATGGGAATCGAACCCACATGGCCAGCTTGGAAGGCTGGAGCTCTACCATTGAGCTACGCCCGCAACCTCTGACCTCGACCCTCCACATCCCGACAGTTGGTGGGGAGTGAAGGATTCGAACCTTCGAAGGCAAAGCCACCAGATTTACAGTCTGGCCCATTTGGCCACTTTGGTAACTCCCCTTCGTCTAGTCCTTCTGACTAGAGTTCAATTCAAGCTAGCCCAGGCAGTATTCCCTGGAGCTAGCGGAGGGAATCGAACCCACAACCGCCCGCTTACAAAGCGGGTGCTCTACCGTTGAGCTACGCTAGCCCGCAACAAAAATAAGATGCAGAGACAGTATCTCTACATCCTCAAGTCTTCATTGCACGGCCGGCCGGCGAAGGAAGCGTAAGATGATATCTATCGAAGAACTTGGGTCAAGTGGGGACTATACACTTTTTTATTTCCGGCACACTTTTTGGCTGCACTGTGCAATTAGCCCGTCTTACGGGAAAGCAGAATGGAGAGACGCTTACCTTCCATCATTGCGGGGCGTTCCGTTTTGGCAACGTCTTTGAGTAATTCTTCGACCTGGCGCAAAACTTCTTTTCCAAATTCAGGGTGAGACATTTCACGGCCACGGAAAACACAAGTAACCTGCACTTTATCGCCGGCCATAATAAATTCTTTTGCCTGCTCGACTTTGTAACCTAAGTCGTGTTTGTCAATCTTGGGACGAATTCGAATTTCTTTGAGAACGGATTGATGCGCCTTTGATTTATGAGCGCGTTTTTTAATCTGATATTTAAATTTTCCATAATCTAGAATCTTGCAAACCGGAGGACGCGCATCGGGCGACACTTCCACAAGATCTAGACCTGCTATTTCAGCTCGCTTTCTCGCGTCTTCAATCGGAACCACTCCCACTTGAGCTCCGGTTTCGTCGATCAAGCGCACCTCGCGCATTTTGATTTGATAATTAATTCGATAAAAAATCGCTTCGTTCTGAGAAATGAAACTACCCTCCTTTCAAGGTATGAATCCGAAGTTCCGCTAGCTGCTCTGCAGGGACTATGGACGGCGCTCCGGTCATCAAGCAAGAAGCCGAAGCAGTCTTGGGGAACGCGATCACTTCGCGAATTCCCTCAGTACCCAAGAGAAGCTGAACAAAACGGTCTACCCCGATGGCAAATCCACCATGCGGAGGCGCGCCGTATTCCAACGCATCGAGCAAGAAACCAAATCGGTCCTTTGCGTCTTGCGCAGAAATTCCTAAAAACGAAAACAACTGTTCTTGTCGTTCGCGCTGATGAATACGAATGGAGCCTGAGCCTAATTCAGAACCATTCATGACAAGATCATAGGCGCGCGCTCGCACGCGTCCGGGATCCGCACTTGGCTCGATCAAACTCCAATCGTTGAGCGCAGTAAATGGATGTCGTGCTGCAATCCATTTTCCTGTGCTCAAATCTTTTTCAAACATCGGGAAATCGGTTACCCAAGTCAGCACAAATCGATTTGGATCGCGCAATCCCAAACGTTCAGCGACGAAATTTCTCAAATTTCCCAAAGCTGCATTTGCGATATAGCTCTGATCCGCAGCGAATAAAAAGAGATCCGCATCAGGAGCCAATTGTCGAAGTCTTTCTGCAATGGGCGTCACAAATTTCGCAGCAGAACCCGAAACAACACCTTTTTCATCAAAGCGTACATAGGCCAAACCTTTGGCACCGTAACCTTTGACGAACTCGGTAAAAGCATCCAGGTCCTTACGAGTAAATGGCGAACCTTTAGGAACTGGCAAAGTCTTGACCACTCCTGCAGATTCCAAAGCGGATTTGAACACGCCAAAATCTGTTTCTTTTGCGAGTCCAGAAATGTCATGCAACTCAAGTCCAAATCTCAAATCCGGTTTATCGAGGCCATAGCGTCTTAAAGCCTCGTCATACGGCATTCGCGGGAAAGGAAGTTTCAGTTCAATTCCTTTGCAGGCTTTGAAAATTGCCGCGAACAAAAGTTCGATTTCTAGATAAACCACTTCCTCGTCCACAAAAGAAAGCTCGAGATCGATTTGAGTAAATTCTGGCTGGCGATCCGCGCGCAAATCTTCGTCGCGAAAGCATTTTGCAATTTGGAAATAACGATCTAAACCCGAAACCATCAACAACTGTTTGAACAGCTGTGGAGATTGAGGCAGCGCATAAAAAGTTCCTGGATTCACTCGACTTGGAACTAAATAGTCCCGCGCGCCCTCCGGGGTTGCACGAGTGAGAACTGGAGTTTCGACTTCAATAAAACCGCGGCTCGATAATTGACTGCGCACGGCTTGATAAAACTGAGAACGATAGACCAAATTCCTCTGCATCGAAGGACGTCGCAAATCGAGATAGCGATGTTTGAGGCGGATATTGATATCGGTGTCGACGGAATCAGTAATTTCAAAAGGCGGAGTTTTCGAACGATTGAGAATTTCTAAGCCACTCCCAACAACTTCAATCTCTCCAGTTGGGCGTTCTTTGTTTACTGTTCCCGCAGAACGTTGCAGTACTTTCCCTTGAATAGAAACAACATCTTGAACTCGTAGAGAAGAAGCCTGCTCGTGCAGAGATTTATTTTCTTCTGGGCGAAAGACAACTTGAGTGGTACCGAAACGATCTCTCAAATCGACAAAAAGAACTCCTCCGTGATCGCGCTGTGATTCGACCCAACCGCTTAGAGTAACTTCCTTGCCGGAATGGGAACTCCGTAATTCCCCGCAATTGTGCGACCTTTGCCAGGCCTGGCTCATACGAATTGCTTCATCATCGGATGGACGATTGGCCTTTGCGTCGATGCTTTTCGGCAAGCATTTGCCGAATCAAGGAGCGTTGAAGTGCTGCAGCCGTGTGCGGACGATCTAAATCCGCTTTCATTCGTTGACCAATTTTTTCACGTGCTTTTGCTTCGGCGGCTCTGGCGCGTTCGAGATCGATTTCCTCTCCCAATTCTCCGGAATCGCAAACCACGCGAACTTCGTTCTCCCCCACCTGCAGAAAACCGTTCGAGACAAACATCTCAACTGGGTTCGAGGCAGATTGCGCAGTCAAAATCCCTTCGCCCACAGGAGCTACAAGTGGAGCGTGATTATGGAGGATGCCCATATAGCCGTCGTGGATTGGCAACTTCACTTCACTCACTTGACCGTCATACACCACTCGGTCAGGAGTGATCACTTTGAGATGAAAGTCTTTATCCCGCATTTTTTACCAGCTTTCGTCGCGAGGCAGTGTAGATGCCTGCGGCCGCAAGGAATGTGACCGAGCACAACGGAAGCGACCTTTGACAGGTCGCTGAGGCTGTGCGACCGAGCATGACGCCGCGGACGCGGGCAGATCCGCTGCCGCAGCAGAAAGCTGGTGAAAAATGCGGGATAGCCTGTGCTGTTGTCATGAATTGGGCTATAGAGTCTTCGCCTTCGCGACCGCTTC
>CAZMYG010000082.1:5180-13009 GCA_964570465.1 uncultured Planctomycetales bacterium | reverse complement strand
GCTTGGTAATCCTCACGCAGCTTGAGAATCATTTTCTTGCCCAAGGTGTAAACCAAATAACCAGGATCCGAAGTGCCGCGTTTCGCTTCGCGCTCCGCATTCGCGCGATCCAAATAAGCATGATCCATAAAGAAATTCGTCGCTTCCGAGATGGTCATGCCTCGCGTATGCATGCGAATCGCAACGAGATAGCGAGCCGCACGAACGAGAGCGAGCTGGATCTGCGCCAAACGCATACGCGGATCGCCATTGCCAAAACCTTCATCGAGTGCCATTTCCTCACAGTAATGAGCCCAGCCTTCTGCGTTACTGGAAGAAGAAAGCAGTTTTCGAACTTTCGAAGGAGCCTCCTTCACCCAGAGAAATTGCGTGTAATGCCCGGGATAAACCTCGTGAATCGAGACAATCGGTAAAGACCAAGGATTGAAGAAACGGAGTAATTCTTCCTGTTTCTCCACAGGCCAAGAGCTATCAGGCAAGGTCACCGAATAATAAGCCTCGGTCGCCTTGTTCTCATAAGCACCCGGAGTATCCATCGAAGCGAAAGAAAGCGAACGACGGAAAGGTGGAGTCTCACGCACAATCGGGGGCTTCTCGCTCGGGAATCGAACGAGATCGCGATCTACACAAAATTTTCGAATGCTGTCTAAACCAGCGCTTGTCGTCGCAACCAAATCACTCGCCGTCGGATGTTCTGCAGAAAGTCGTTTAAAGACGGTTTTCAAATCGACTCCTGGATGAATTTGCGCGGCGATTTCTCTTGCCGCTGCCCGCAGTCGCGAGAGTTCTTCTTCACCCTTAGTCAACAAAGTCGGCAAAGGAGTGTCGACCATTTCGTGATAAAGCAATCGCTTTTGAAAACTGTCAGTGCCGATTGAGTACTCACCACGAGATTGGGGAAGCAATTCTTTCTCGAGCCACTGACGATAATCTTTCAATGCCTCAACACATTGACGATTGCTTGCTTCAAACTGCGCTAGCAAATCTTTCGAATCCGCTCCGGCAAAAGCTTGTGTCAGCTCCTGTTCAAAAAATCGAACGGCGCCATCGGCCTGATCTAAAGCGATCTCCGTGTAAATTTGTGGAGGATTTTTCAAATTCTCCCGAGCGGTTTGTAAAAGCGTGGGGACTTGTTTTTGCCGAGCGATCAAAGACTCCAAGCGAGAATTCACCGGAGCAAAATTGCGCGCCGAGAGACTGAACGCCGATTCGCTCACCACGCCCAAATAAAAATTTGGATCTTTTTCCCAACTTCGCAACACTTCGAGATCGAGCAGATTCGCCTTCACCTTGCTCGACAAAATCTCCAAATCAATCGCCCGTCCATCGCTCAAAGCATGCCTATCAATCGCGGTCAAATCGCGGTCAAGTTGATGAAGCGTGTGAATTGCTTGTTCGAAATCCTTTCGCGTCACCGCAGCTAATTGTTTATCCCATTCATGCAATCCCGCAGAAGTCGCGCGCGAAGGACTGAGATGAAAAGAAGTCTCGAAATAAATCTCCACAAGCTGATCGAAACGACGATCTTCGATCGCAGCAGGGTTACTCGTCTTGCGTTCTGCTGTTGTCAGAAGCGCTCCAGTAGTCCCGAATGCCTCCTCTACTGCATCCGCAGATTTTTGAATGGGGGCGCAAGAGAGAGAAAAAAGAAACAAACCTGAAATGGCGAGAGTTTTCATTGCGGAGATCTCCTTTAAGATGGAGTGCGAATTCTAAGAACTCTCGCGAAAGCTGTCTATGAATGGCACTTCTAAAAATTCCATTAAAACGCTGCAAGACGCAGAAAACTTTCTCAATGCACACGTCAACCTAGAGAAACTCGCTTCCGAACGACATGGCCGGATGAGCCTCGATCCAATGCGAGCGCTCGCCGAGAAGTTGGGAAACCCGCAAAAGAGCTTTCCCTCGATTCATGTCACGGGAAGCTACGGAAAAGGCTCAACCTGCCATTTTCTCAGTGTTTTGCTGCGCCGATTGGGTTTCAAAGTTGGGGTTTATAGCTCTCCTCACCTCGAAAAAATCACCGAGAGAATTCAGGTGAATGGCAAAGAAATCGCTGAAAGCGAGTTAGCGTCTATTTGTAGCTCCTTGGCCGATTTCGCCGAGGGTTCCCAAGCGAGTTATTTCGATTTGCTGACCTCCGCCGCCTTTTTGCATTTCCAAAGCGAGAAAGTTGATTGGGCAATTGTTGAGGTCGGCCTTGGCGGGCGACTCGATTCCACAAATATTCTCTTCCCCAAGCTTTCGATTATCACTTCGATTGGATCTGACCATTCCGATGTTCTCGGCAAAACTGCTGCGGAAAAAGCTCGGGAAAAGGGCGGAATCGTGAAACCTGCCGTGGCTTTGCTTTGCGCCGTAGAAAACAAATCCGCCAACGTGGTTCTGGAGAATATCTGCAAAGAGAGAAATAGCCCTCTACTACGCGTTCCTTCTAATTTCCCTCTATGGAAAGAGCTAGCTTTGCCAAAACTCCCAGCATTCCAGAAGAGAAACTTATCCATCGCGCTTTGCGCCTTCGAAAGACTGGAAAGGACAGAACCCGGTTTCAAACGAATCCAGGCTTTAAAGGGAGATCCGCAAGAATTCTCTGTACCAGGTCGATTCGAACGCATCGAAGGCTCTCTAGAATTTGTGCTCGATGGAGCCCATATGCCCGAAGCGATACAGGCTCTAGTCGAAGCCTTGGAATCAGAAAAACTCCCAAAACCCCATCTCGTTTTATTCGCCGCCTCTGCCGACAAAGACGCACCTGCCATGCTCAAGAGTCTTCGCCCGTGGGCCGATACAGTGCTCGTGACAGCGGCCAATACTCCACGGGCAATTCCGACTTCGACCCTAAAATCGCTAGCGCAAGAGCTAGGAATGAAGGTCGCCTCGTTTCCCTCGCCACAAGAAGCGCTCGCTCATGCAAAAGCGGGCAGCGAAGGACAAGGAACTGTTTTAGTCACGGGTTCTTTTTACCTCGTGGGAGAAATCAAAAAATTATTCAAAGAGAAAGTGCAGTCATGACCACTCTCGTTTCTGATCTCGTGATGACGGATGCTTTTTTGATCAAGGGTTCGATGGTTGGCAAAAATCAACGCATCTCGAAATTCTTGGATGAATATCGCCGGCATTTCATCTGCTTGCACGACGCTTCGATGGTCGATCTCAAGTCGAGACAGCGCATTCACACACCGCGAGTGTTCGTGAATCTCAGCGAAATCATTTTTGCTCATGAATTCTTGGATTCGGCAGGCGATTACTTTCAAAAGTCGATTGCCAAAGACCGCGCTGCCGTCCGCATTCGTGCTTTCTACAGCGGTTCGATCAATCTCGAGCTCGGCGGACGGGTAAGGCCCAAAGCCTACGAAGCGGAAGACGTGACGAAACGCTTCTTTGTCATGGAGGCGCCTCAACTACGTGGTATCGATTTGGATGGAGATAGCGATCTCAAGCTGCTCCGTCATTTGCCCTATATCGTGGTGAACAAAACCCGTCTTTCCTATATCTACGATTTCAATCCGTAGAGGAAATTCGCAAGAGGATACTCGTTCACTTGCTCTGTTCACTCTCTTAGAATTCTTGCGCCCTTTGCATAAACAAGGAGAACTCCATGAACAGAACTATTATTTTTACTCTTTTATTTTTCTGCGTTGCTGAATTCTCAAACGTCCACGCCCAAAAAATCTATTACACACAAGATGGGGTCAACAAAATTGGTCACGCAAACTTAGATGGTTCGGAACCAACAGCCCTCATCGAGAGTCGTTTAGAAATTCCAGATGCTATTGTCCTTGATTCAGCTAAGGGAAAACTGATTTGGGTAGACGCCGAGCAGCGGATGATTCATCGCGCTAATTTAGATGGCTCCGAATCGGAGACCCTCTTCACGCTACAGCGTTTTGCTTATCGCGCCTATCTCGCACTGGATCAAGAACGAAGAAAAATCTACTGGATCACTACTGTTCCTCTGGCTTCAGGAAATTACGAGTCTTCACTTCGCAGCTCAAGCCTGGACGATCTTCAATTGGAAACCCTGCTCTCGTTTCAAGACGGATCCGTTTACTCCGTCACGACGGATCCTGTTACAGGAGATGTTTATTGGGCTCAGCGCCATGGTGAAGAATCAGAAAGCACTATCTGGAGATCTTCTGGAAACAGCTTCTCCCCTGAATTTTTATTCCCAGCTACGAGCTATGTATCAAACTTAGAAATAGATGCTGCTTTAGGAAAAATCTATTGGACTGACCTTTTTTCTAACACCATTCACCGCGCTGATATGGATGGATCAAATCTAGAGACGATTGTTTCACTAGGAACCGTAGAGCCCATTTTTGACTTTGAGCTCGATCTGATTCACGGAAAAATTTACTGGGCGATTAGCATGGAATGGGATCGCGATATTCTCCCGAAAATTAGACGATCGAATCTTGATGGAACAAATATCGAAGATTTTCTCGCAGTTGGCCCTTACCCTTTTAGCCCTCGTGGTCTTGAGATCGATGCTGAAAACGGATTTTTGTACTGGACCGCGAACACCTGGTTTTATCTCGCAAATCCGATGGGAAAAATTCAACGCGCAAATCTGGACGGCTCTAACATCACTTCTGTTTTGCAATCCGAGATCAATGCCGCTCACTGCCTAGCGCTCGATTTTGAGTCAAACAAAATTTATTGGATAGACCACGGCACCTATAGCCTCCGACGAGCAAATCTAGATGGGTCTCAAATAGAAACGTTGATTTCCCAAACTGTACCAACCCCGCCGAATTCTCCATTCCCACCACTTCCATCTGCGATTGCATTAGATTTGTCTGGAGGAAAGATGTACTGGGGCACTCGGGATAATAATACGAGTACTCCAGCAATCCAACGTGCGAACTTAGACGGTTCTCAGTATGAAGCTCTCGTCCATACCGTCCAGGCTCAGGTTAGTGGTTTGGAGCAGATTTATAGTTTGGCCCTCGATCTTGAGCACGGGAAAATGTATTGGTCGCAAGACCGATACGAGCCTGCATTAGGAAAAGTCAAACGCTCAAACCTAGACGGTTCACAAATTGAAACACTTTTTTACGCTACTACAGCAAGCATCGCCCTAGACCACATCGCGGGCAAAATCTACTGGAGTAAAAAACTCGATTCGGGCGGCTCTATTCACCGCGCCAATCTAGATGGATCTAACCCAGAAATCGTCGTCTCTCAAAATGTAGGCACTCCACTTCACATCGCTTTAGATCTGCATCGCTCGCAAATCTTTTGGACAGATATTTCTTATACTACCCCCAGTATTCGTGTTGCCTCTTTGTCACCAGGCTCTGTGGGGTCGATGGTCTTAGAACTCAACGACAACGCACAAGGCACCGCCATGTTCGGCATTGCCTTAGATGCAGCTCCTCGCATCATCGCAAGCATTCCTTCGAATCAAAGCATCGATGCGCGACAGCCTCATTTGCTACAAGACTCTTCTCAACTTTTTGGCTGGGATGCGATTCACCTTCAGTTCAACCAAGAAATCTTCGCTTTTGAAAATCCACAATTTCAAATCACTGAAATTGGTGGGGATGGGGTACCCCCGCAAATTATCTCTATCGAAAATCACGACTTTGACTCTCTGTTCATTCAACTCGACGCACCATTGCAGCCGGGGGCGCGCACTGTTGTTGAATACCCAGTAAGCAACATGAAGATCTGCCTCGGTTATCTCCCAGGCGATGTGAACAACGACGGACAGACAAGTCCTGTGGATATTCTTTTCTTGATCAACTTTTTGAACGGCATTTCGCCTTACTCAAACTACGCCGAGTTTCAAACAGATATGGACCACTCCGGAGCTTCAAACCCGGGAGATATCTTGCGCCTGATCGATTTGCTCAATGGCGCTCAGGCGTTTGAAAGTTGGAATGGATCGTTCTTGCCAAATTGTCCTTAAAGACGCGAGCCTTTACGATACTTCAATGAATATCACCCTTGGCCACAGTCCCGACCCCGACGACGCCTTCATGCACTATGCCTTAGCGGCGAACAAAATCGATACGGGAGAAATTCACTTCGAGCATATTTTGCAAGATATTGAAACTCTCAATCGCTGGGCGATGGAAGGACGACTTCATATCACGGCTGTATCCATTCACGCCTATGCCTATTTAAAAGACCGTTACGAGCTTCTACCGCATGGCGCCAGCATGGGCGATCGCTACGGCCCAATGGTTGTCGCTAAAAAGAAGTATTCACTCGAAGAACTCAAAGGCAAAAACATTGCCGTGCCCGGTTTGATGACCAGCGCTTATCTAGCGCTTCGTCTTGCTTTGCCAGATTTTGAACCCATTGTCATTCCCTTCGACAAAATCCTCGATGCGGTCGAACGCGGTGAAGTCACAGCAGGACTCATCATTCACGAGGGCCAGCTCACCTACAAAAATCAAAAGCTGGAAAAAGTAATCGACCTAGGAGAGTGGTGGTTTGAACAAACCCAACTTCCTTTACCTCTTGGTGGCAATGCGATTCGCCGAGACCTAGGCGAGGCGATTCCTCGAATCTCTGAATATCTCAAGCAAAGCATTCTCTATGGCCTTTCCCATCGCGATGAAGCACTGACTCATGCTTTGCGTTACGGCCGCGATCTGGATCGTCCTCTCACGGATCGTTTTGTTGGCATGTATGTCAACGATTTCACCGTCGACTATGGCGAACGCGGTCGCAAAGCCGTGGATTTATTCTTAAAGAAGGGTGTCGAGGCGGGAATTCTGAAGAGCGCTTAAACCGTTGGCTTTTGCGCCACGGTTTTCTTCACTTGCTCGGATTGTTTGCGGAAGAGGAAGAGAAGCAGCTTGCGCCAGTCTTCGTGATCCATGGGTTCAAATTCAAAACCTGCATACCAAACGCCCGCTTCATCCTTACGAGCCCAGACAATCTTGCCTTCCGCAGCAAGAGGTTTCTCTTCGTCATCGTAAGGAAAAGAAATACAGAGCTTGTCCCCAGCATTCGCCGCAAAACCCAGACGAAGTCTCCCACCTCCGCCGCTTAAATTCACAAGTTGAGCAGGAAGAACACGGAATCCTGCACCTTCGTCATCGGGCATATAGGCAACCTGATCCGATCGAATCAACAAAGTTGCTGGGATATCGGTATCGACTCGGAAATGTGCACGTTTTCGAAAGCCTCCCAACTCTGGAGAAGCGAGATGCACGATGGTGAAACTCCCACGCTCGATGACTTCGCGCACAATCGCCGCAAGTCCGGCCATTTTATTTTCATCGGAGAAAACTAATTCGAGTATGGCTCCTGGCTTGAGCTTATCGAAAGCGCTACCGACGACGATTTCGTAATGATCCTCACCTTCGCGAACCAAAACACCTTCCGCAGCGCCGCGTCCTTTGCTTTCGCTCAGCACAACTTTTGCCAGCAAGCTCGGTGCTTTTTTCTCGCAGGGAATTCCCAACTCTCGTTTGAGCCAGGCTAGATCTTTCACGGTTTCGCGAGGATCGGTATCCGAAGCAATCAATCGTTTGAGATAGCGAGCTGCTGCTCCATCGAAAACGTCTTCACTGCGCAGCAACTCATCGGCCGGTTGAGTTGTGTGTTCGGCAAGAGAATCGAGAAGAGAAATTCCTAGAGAATCGATCCCGCGTTCTTTGGCGCCACGATGAAGCCTTTGTTTGGCGAGACGAGTTCCCTGAAAGCGCCAGATAACGAGAGCAACAAAAGCGGCGCAGAGGAAAAAGAAACCGATCCCATAGATCCAAGGATCGAGGCCAAACAAAAATGAATCGGGATTCCCAGATGGCATTTGCGAGTTTTTTATAGGGCCCAGCACCAATGCCAGGCCCTACATTTTCGGAGAATCC
>CAZMYG010000082.1:0-5080 GCA_964570465.1 uncultured Planctomycetales bacterium | reverse complement strand
AACTCTTCTGCGATTTCCACATTGGAGTTCTCAAGAACGCCTGATCGCACTTCACCAGCGGAACCGGTCAAACCACTACTGATCGAAGCAGTTCCAGAGTTTGTCGACACGGCAAAGAGCGTATCCGCAACGCGCTGCAAACCGGCAGGGTTTGCAAAGGTAGCGATACCGATGGATCCCAGGTCTTGCAACTGACCGTTGGTATACACACCCTGAACGACTCCATCCGTTCGAACCGAAATCGTCGAAAGAGTACCAGGGGAGTAACCATCACCAGTGGCCTGAATAGATGCCTGAGAGGCATTACCCAAGTGTGTCAAACCCGCGAGACTTCCAACATCTCCAAACTCAAAGCGAATGGTCTGACTGGTCGCGTTTGCACCCGTTCCAAAAGTGACCGTAATTTGCGGTTCATCAGATCCATTGAAGGCTCCATTCGAGGTAAAGCTAATATTAGAAATGGTGTCTGCGTTGGTATCGAAGCTTCCTTCATCCTCTGGAATCGTGGCCACCATATCCCAAGAACGCAAATCGGTTTCCTGTCGAGTAAAGGTCAAGGTCACGTTATGCGCATTACCTTCCGAATCAAACACAGGTACCGTACTCGTCACTTGATCCGGCCCTGTACCTGTTTGAGTCACTTGTAAAGTATGTGCTGACCAACTGGTACGTCCCGTTGAAGCAGAAGTATTATCAGAAATGGTCAAACTCAGTGAGGTTTCGCCCGTGTCATCCGCAGTTAAAACAATATTTCCGGAAGCATCTAATTCCGCTGTAGCACCGATTCCGGAAATCCCATTAATAAAATCAACGATATCGCCCAAGGTTGTTCCATCATTTCCAGATCCATACGTGAACGTATCTGCAAAGGAGTCCCCGTCAAAGGCCGTTCCGCTGATGGTAATCAAGTCACCATCCACATAATTGACGGTGTTGTCCGGTAGTGAATTCAATGTCGTTGCCGTCGTTGGAGTTGTTTCAGACCCTGACGTCAACGAAGTGCTCAAACCTAAAGTGGTTGCGGGATTGTTTGTTCCGTTGGTCACTTGAATCGAAGTGTCATCTCCGGTTCCCACGGTTGTCAGAACAATGGCACCCGCAGAGACGGTGGCCACAAGCTGTCCATTGACGCCTGCCGTAGTCAAATCGTCATTGATCTCCGCTGCCACTTCCGCCGCGGTAGCTGTCGACACATTGGAGAATGCCCCATCTTCGAAGGTAATCGTGACCGCAGTACCGCCATTAATTGAAATCGTCATGGCTTCTGTGCCTGCAGCACTGAAGTTGAACGGGGTAGTACTAGTACCCGTAAGAGTCGCTGCAGAACCTTGAGCGAATGCCGTCTGCGACTCCAAGATCGCGGGCTTGGGACCTAAAACTTGCGCAGGCAAGTTTCCTTTGATCACAAGACTCTCAGTCGGATTCGGAGGAAAGAGAGCCGTGGTATTGATATTGATGAATTCACCTTCGATATCTTTGACCTTGTAACCATTCTTCAAATCGATCAAGTCGTTATTCGAATCGAGACCGAAGGTACCTGCTCGAGTGTAAAAGTCTTGCGTTCCATTATTCACAACGAAAAAACCATTTCCCTGAAGACCCATGTCAAAGGTACGCCCTGTACTCAAAAACGAACCCTGAGACATGTTCATATCGATGGTACCCAAGCGCACACCTAGACCGATCTGCACGGGGTTCGAACCACCTAGGGTAGAAGTCGGCGCGGAACCCAGTCTTAACAACTGGGTCAAGATTTCTGAAAACGTAGCGCGCGAGCTTTTGTAGCCCGGAGTATTGGAGTTCGCGAGATTATTACCGACGACGTCGATCAACTGTTGATGCACGCGCAAACCAGCAAGACCAGATACGAGACTATTAACCATGGCTAGTTACCTACACTTTCTTCTTCAGACTCGGGCTTACCTAAAACTTTAGAAATGGCGAGCAACGGCACGTCTTCCCCATTTACTTGGAGATAGGTTCCATTACTGCTGATCGATACCGACTCGACTAATCCCGATTGCTCTTCTCCATCGGGATTTACATAAATGACTTCTTGGCCAATCAAGGCGCTTCCAGCTGAAAGGTCCTGAATGGCTGCGTTTTGACTTTGCAAACTCAACATCGCGAGAATCGAGGTGTTGAGATTTTGTGTTTGTTCGAGATTGGAAAATTGCGCCATTTGCGAGAGAAACTCACCGGAATTCTCCGCTGAGGAAAAAGGATCTTGTTGCCGCATTTGCTCGACGAGAATTTTCATGAAATCCGCGCGAAGCTCGGGGATTTCCAAAGCCGATCGCGTGGGCTGCGTTGCTTGCCCTGGCGCATTGATATCAGCGACTGAGACTCCTGTTACATCTGGCATGTTTTTCTCCTAAACCACGTAGTTGATTCCGCCCTGCGCTCGTGCGCGGTACATCTCACGCAACTCTCTCGCAGCAGGGGTGATCTCCTCCAACTCAGTGCCTTCCTCCTCAGCAAAACCTTGGCCATGTTTGGGACCTGAGTTTTTGCCTTCTTGACTTTGATTTGGTTCCGCGAAGTTGAAATCGCCTAGCTGTTGGCCACTGACAATTTCAAATTCTTTGACTTCGATGCCCGCCTGAGACATCGCTTGTTTTAATTCCGGCAGATGGCGTTCGAGCAAAACCGCGGTCGTGTTCTCACGCGCTTCGACCCGCGCTTTCATGCGGTCTCCTTCGAGGTCGAAACGAATTCGTACCGAGCCCAATTCCGGAGGATAGAGCCGGATATCGACCTTGCTTAGTCCGGGAGAGAGCTTGACCTTGATCTGTCGGAGTACTTGATCTTCCAAGCTGCCCGGGAGCACTCGCGCGCTCAACGGAGCTTGTGGCGCTTTGACTTTCTCGGCTTCCTGAGGCTTTTGTGTTTCTAGCTGAGCTTGAATCAGCCCTGAGAAAGAATCCTTTTTGTTTCCAATCGAGGAATCTTCTTTTTGAAACTCGATTCCACCGCGATCGATTTGCATCTTTAGCGCAGATTGATCGGCCTGCTCATAGAGCAGAGGTTTCGCATCTTTTTGAGTCAGTGAGCCTTTGTTTTCGTTGATCGAAGTTCTCTCATCGAAAATCAGCTGTGTTTTCTCTGGAGCCTTCACCGCGGGTTTTACTTCTGCAATCACTGGTTTGACGCTTTGTTCTTCCACATTCAAGGACGGGTTGCGTCCCGCTTCTTCCAGCTCGGGGAAGAAGGAAATTTCTTCGGAAGAATTTTCCGTCTGCAAGGCTGCGAGATCCGCTTCGAGCGAATTTTGCGGGTTCACTTTCTCAACAGCCGTTGGCAAAACTTTTGGAGCTGGCGACTCTTGAACTGGCAAAGCATTGAGAATCGGATTTTCCATCGCACTCAATGGATTCGTTTCCACAGGCGCCGCGTTTACGACAACCGGAGTCGGATTCACCACCGGTGCGCTAGGAACGAAAACATTCGCGTCCGCCTCCAGGATTGGAGTTGGCGTCGCGATATAGCTTGGCATTGGATTTACAGGCACATTGCTCTCGACGAGCACCGCAGTGTTTTGCTGCATATCGAAGAGCTGCGCATTAAAAGAGTTTGGATTGTTCTGTAAGGAAAGCTCGCCGCTCAGAGCCTGAAGAAGCGCCTCTGCCTGGCCTTGGGCCGCAACAGAAACTGCCGTAGAAACGGCTGCTTCTTCCACCTGTTCCGGTTCGGTTGGGGAGAGTGAGGCGGATCGGCTGCTCCCTTCTTCTCCGGCCTGGCTTTTCTTTTCTCCGGCGGCGAGTTTGCTCTCAGAGCGATTTGAATCTGTTGCCACCTCTTCTTGTGCAGGCTTTTGTTCGGTTGCTTGAGAATCCACCTGCTCAAGAACGGTATCGAAGCTGTCCTTCGGTTCTTGCTCAGAGGAAGATTTTGGCACCGGCGAGGCGCTCGCTCGATTGTTGCGAGCGACACTCGCTGGGGCCAACTTAATTAGTTCTAGTTCTTTCATCACTCTTCGCCTTCTTAGCGTTTGTGTGTGTGGGCTTCCTATCGCAAGCGAGTTGCCAATTGAGAAAGGTGCTCTAGATTTTTCAGGGAAATGGCGCTAAATCCTGGATTTTACAGCGCTTCGGAAATGCGACTTTCTAGGGAAGAGAGAAGTGAGATTTCGGTTTTGCCAGGAAGAAGCGAGTTTTAGGAAAGTTTTTCCGGAAATTTTTTCCTTTGGCGTACTTCGACAGAGCCATCTTCGTTGCCAATGTAAAGTCGGTCGGCAAGGTCGATAAATAAACCGGATTCTAAAACTCCTGGAATTCGATCGATTTCCTGCTCGAGAGATTTGGGATTGGGAATGCCATCAAAGCGACAATCCAGAATGTAATTGTCGTTATCGCTGAGCAAAGGGCCACCGTCATTGTTTTTCCGCAAATGAGGAACACAGCCTAGTTTTTCCAAACAACGAGAAACGGGTTTCCAAGAAAACGGCAATACTTCAACCGGCAAGAGGAAGGTTTTTCCCAATTGCGGGACGAGTTTGTCCTTGCCAACCAAAATCCATTCTTCCTTGCTGAGATAAGCCAAAACTTTTTCCCGAAGCAAAGCTCCCCCGCCACCTTTAATCATGCAGAATTGAGGATCGACTTCGTCGGCACCGTCAATTGTGAGATCTAATTCACTGACAGAATCCAAACTCATCAAAGGGATGCCCAACTCTAGAGCGACCGCTTCAGTACGTTTTGAACTGGGAACGCCTTGAACGC
This sequence comes from uncultured Planctomycetales bacterium, assembly GCA_964570465.1. Taxonomy (GTDB): domain Bacteria; phylum Planctomycetota; class UBA1135; order UBA1135; family CAZMYG01; genus CAZMYG01. The sequence continues at coordinate 359 of CAZMYG010000082.1, read as the reverse complement.
GAAAACCCTGCTGCACGCGCTTTGCCAAAGCCTCGAGCGCAAATTGGACGGTCGAGCCCGTTCCTAGACCCAAGACCAAGTTTTCTTCCAGGTTTTCTATGGCTTTGAGGGCAGCGGCTTGTTTTGGGTTCATGCGCGGGAAGCTTAGTTCGAACGATTCGATTCGTCAAATTGCGGAATTCTCCAAATTGACGAATTCAAGACGTAGCCCTACACTTTCTCGAAAATGAGAATTGTTCTCAATTAGAGAGTTGGATGTTGCTGCAATTATTCTTTTCTTTGTTTTTGATCTCGGGAGCTGATACCCACGAGGCGCAGCAACTCGTCAAAATCGTCGACTATATCGGAGCGGATTATTC
>CAZMYG010000081.1:0-13367 GCA_964570465.1 uncultured Planctomycetales bacterium | reverse complement strand
ATTGTTCAATTGATGAAGCGATTTCCGGCCGAATCGCCAAATGGAGGAGGGCAAACTCCATGATGAACGCGGCGATTGGAAAACTGCTTCAAGCTCTGGCTCAATCCCAAGCCGGTGCCCCGGGCGATCTTGGATTTATTTTCCTGGATGTATTCGCAGAGCAGATTGCATTTGGCTTTTCAGCCGGCAGGAAATCGGAGTTGCTCTTTCAGATGGGAGCTAAAGGCGCTCCGGAGCCAAAAAATCTTCCGGAATCAATGAACTATCTCGCTACGCCGATTGAAGTCTATGGCAGCCCAGTTGGTTTTCTGTTGACCGTCTTCGCCAAGGGAGAAGACGGTCGTGCCGAAAAACTTTCTATACTTGGAAAAGCGTTGGTTACTTTCGCCGCAGAGAAAAATTTTGAACTCGACGATTTAAGCGCTGCGCTCAATCGACTTTTCGAGGAAAGAGCTTTTCTCTACGAGATTACAGCCGAACTCGGTTCCTCTTCGGATCTCTCAGAATTCTGCGCCCGGCTCGCCCATCGAGTTGCCTCGATTCTCGAGTCACCACGCGCCTTGGTTTGCTTGAGCAATGAAGATCGCAGCGAATATCGCATCATCGGGGCTTATGGCTTTGATCGAGTGCTCGGCAAGACTTTCTCTACCGAACTGGGTGTGAGTGGGGCGGTGATTCAATCCGGTAAAGCGGAATTGATCGAGGAAATGAGTGGCTATCACAAGTTTCCCTTGAACGAACTCGAGAAAGAGGCCCAACGATGCCTGATGGCAGCACCGATTCTTTCTGGAGCCTCTGGAGGCACCTTGGGAGCGCTTTGCGCGCTCGATGGGGGGCGTAGTGGAGTTTTCACTTCGGAAGAAACTAAGTTACTGGGCTTTATTGGTGAATATGTGGCTTCCGTCGTTTCGAGCTTGCATCTCGTCGAATTGAAAAAAGAAGTACAAATCGCTCAGCGCATTATCGAGGGACTGTTACCAAAGAAATCTCCAGACATTGCTGGCTATTCGCTTGCCGGACGACTCAATCCTGCCCGAGTCGTGGGTGGCGACTATTTTGATTTTTTGCCGATGGAAGGAAACAAAACCGGTGTTGTGATTGCCGACGTTTCTGGACATACCTTGCCAGCGACTTTGTTGATGACGGTTGCGCGTGCGGCCTTTCATTGGGCCGCCGCGGATTCGAAACAGGCGAGCCCCGCGGAAATTCTCGGTACGGTCGCAAAGCGCTTGCACAAAGATCTCTCCGGATCGGAATTATTCATGTCCATGTTCTTGTTGGTTTTGGGAGCAAAAGGACGTGTAGCCTATGCCAATGCCGGACATCCTCCGGCAATTCTGTATCGAGCGCGTGAAAAACGTTTTGAAGAGCTGGATGCCGAAGGAACTGTGGCAGGTTTGGTTCCAGATATTGATTTTGAAGAAAAGTACGTGAACTTGCAGGACGGAGATTTGCTTTTGCTTTATACCGATGGAATTACCGAAGCCATGGCGCCAGGGACTGAAGACATGTTTGGAGTCGATCGTTTGCAAACGGTGATTCGAGAATCGGCAAGTTTTCCGCCGGATGAAATCGTTGAAGCCATTTTTCAAAAGGTTACGAACCATGCAGGTGGGAGCCAAGAAGATGACTTGACCGTGGTTGCCATTAAAGGCGAACTTACTCGAGAACCTTCTCTGTCCCAAAAAACAATCAAAGGAAAGGCAAAACGCCCATGAAAGTAATGGTCGTTGACGATGAGCCCTTCATTTTGCGCTCGTTGACCTATGTTCTGCGCAAAGAAGGTTTTGATGTTCATGAGGCACATAATGGGCGAGAAGCTCTAGAAGTCTTCGAACGGGAAAAACCGCAGCTCGTTTTTCTCGACGTGATGATGCCAGAAATGAATGGCTTTGAAGTCTGTCGCGAAATCAAAGGCAAACCAGAAAACCAAGATGTCGGGGTTGTGATGTTAACGGCTCGCGGACAAGACACCGATCGCTCACGCGGTCTTTCTGCCGGGGCCAACGAATATCTCACCAAACCTTTTTCTCCGACCAAGGTTGTCGAACTCGCCCGGAAATTTGCTACTCCGAAGCCTCCCGGTTCCAACTAAAAAGTCTCACTAGCCCTTAACTGGCCTTATTTGCCTTGCCATGATAGGAGATGGCGATGCGCCACAAGAGGCTAAAGAGTGAAACAGGAAAATAAGCTCCTCGAGGGGCCTTTACTCTTTTCTACACTTCGCTTTTGTCTACCACTGGTTCTCGCCATGGTCGGGCACGGTTTATTCAATCTTGTCGATGTTTTCCTCGTTGGTCGATTGAGTCCTGAAGCTGTGGCCGGAGTGCATTTAGGCAGCGTAGTCAATTTTGTTCCGATGATTCTCTGCAATGGAATTGGTGTCGCCACTGTGGCTTATTTGTCGCGTTCCGCAGGTCGCAAAGATCACGCCGCCGTGCAACAAAAACTCGCCAGCCGATCGCTTTGGCTTACGGTGTTTCTTGGAGTGGTACTCGGAGTTCTCGGCTACGTTCTTTGCCTGCCAACCATCCATTGGTTGCGCACTAGTGAGAACGTTGTTCCTCTGGCCAAGGTTTATCTCGACATTCTCTCGCTGGGAACGCTCAGCATGTTTCTCCTATTCCAAGTGAGTGCCATTTTCCGCGCTGTGGGCGATTCATTTTGGCCCATGTTGCTTTTGCTTGGAGGCAACGTTTTCAACTTCCTCCTCAATCTTGTACTCATCTTTGGTTGGGGACCCTTCCCGCGCTTAGAAGTGGCTGGATCGGCCTGGGCGACCGTGATTGCCCGGGGAGTTTTTGGACTCATCGGACTTTGGGTTCTGTGGCGTCGTGGGCATGTACATTTTAGTTTTGGACCATGGAAGGAAGGTTTGGACCAATGCAAAAAACTGCTCAATCTTGGCTGGCCTAGCGGGGTTCAACTTTTTTCCCGCACCGTTTCTGTCTTGGGTTTAACCAGCCTCGTTCAATTCTTCGATCACGAACACGGCGGAAATTTTGCAGCGGCAGCTTACGGCGTCGGAGTTCGACTCGACATGCTCGCCATTTTTGCGGTAGCCGGTTGGGGTTCCGGTGCTTCTACCTTGATCGGAATGAATCTCGGTGCCGGACAACATGCTCGCGCCTCACGCGCCGCTTGGCTGGTGGTAGGTCTCGCCAGTGCCATGATGGTTTTGGTGGGGGCCTTCTACGTACTCTTCGCGGAGAATCTCTTTCGCCTTTTCATCGATCACCCACATACAGAACTGCTCGCAATCGGAGCGGATTATTTGCATATCATGGCCTTTGCCTATGTATTCCTCGCCATCAACATTGTGCTTTCTAGTGCCTTCCAAGGTGCTGGAATGACTCGTTTACCGCTGATTTTGGATACTCTTTCCTTTGTCGCGATTCTTTACCCGCTTTCTTCTTGGGTGATTGACGACTTTGGTCTCAAAGGAGTTTGGTGGACAGTAGTCGGAGTGAATTGTGTGCTTGCCGGGGTTTACGCCCTCTGCTTCAATCAAGGACATTGGAAAAAACAACAACTCGATTAGTTACTTAGGAAAACAAACGTGAATTTTGAACTCTCCACCCGTCTGAAAACTCTTGGCGCCTATGCCTTTGCTGAAGTCGATCGTGAAGTCGAAAAACTCAAAGCAGCCAAAGTCTCTGTCATCGATTTTGGAGTAGGCGATCCCACAGTTCCTACTCCAGAAATTGTTCGCGAAGCGACTCAAAAGGCCGTCGATGAACGAGCTTGTTCGGGTTATCCCTCTTATATAGGGTCGAAAGAGTTGCGCGCTACAATCGGGCAATTCTGCAAACGCCGTTTTGGACTATCGCTAGATCCCGAAACGGAAATCACTTCGACCGCAGGATCCAAAGAAGCCATTTTTCATATCCATGAAGCCTTGCTCAATCCCGGCGATGTGGTGTTGCTTCCCAGTCCAGGCTATCCGCCTTATTCCCGCGGAACCAAATTTGCCGAGGGAGTTCCCTACTATTATCCGCTGACAAAAGAGAACGGTTTCTTGCCCGATCTCAAAGCTTTCCCTGCTGAAGTTTTGAAAAAAGCGAAAGCGATTTGGGTGAATTATCCCAATTCTCCTTCCGGTGCCTTGGCTCCAGATTCCTTTTATCGCGAGCTGATTGCTTTTGGTGAGAAGCACAACATTCTTCTACTTTCTGATGAAGCTTATTCGGAAATGTTTTTCACCAAGACACCGCCTCGCTCTTTGTTGGAATTCCAAAAAGAAGGAGTGCTGGTTTTCAATTCTCTGAGCAAGCGCAGTGCGATGACTGGTTATCGAATAGGTTGGGCCATGGGGGATTCCCGTTTAGTCGCAGCGTTGCGCAAGGTGAAAACCAATCTCGACTCAGGGACGCCTACTTTTATTCAAGACGGCGCCATTGCCGCTCTCTCGGATGAAAAGCATGTTGTACAAATGCGTGAGGAATATAGAGAGAAGCGAGATCTCTTGGTTGCGGCGTTGAAAGGCTGCGGCTTACCGGACTGTTCGCCGGAGTCCACTCTTTATATCTGGCAAAAAACTCCCCAAGGAATGGATTCTGTCGAGTTCGCGCGACGCTTGTTGGATCCAAAATTTGCTCTGGTGACCACTCCCGGTTTGTGGCTTTCGGAAACTTTGGCCGATGGCACAAACCCTGGGAAGGACTATGTACGCTTTGCACTTGTTCCTTCGATTGAAGAAGTAAAAGAAGCCGCTAAACGACTCTCTGCATGGAAGGTGTAAATTTGTGATTCTCTCTGTCGTTTCACTCGCGTTATTTGGATTACTAGGCCAAGACACAAAGGCAGAGGAAAATTCTTTTCTCCTTGCGAAATTAGAGAAACAGCGTGAGCAGGGGGAATACAGGCAGGCAGAAAAACTATACCGCGAGCTTTTAGAAGAAACTCCGAAACAGCTCGAGCTCTGCTTGGGTTTGGGGAGAGTACTTTTTGAGACGGGTCGCTACGACGAGGCACTTAGTGTTTTTGCGCAAGTCGACAGTAATTTCCAGTCGCCCACTCTGCAGTATTGGACAGCGCAAGCGCATCGCGCTCGCGGTCAATACGAAGAAGCCCAATCGCTCTATCAAAAGTCCGCAACCGGTGAATTAGAAATTCCCGCGAAAGAAAGCCGGGCTTCTTTACTTTGGGAGCAAGGGAAAAGAGAAGAAGCCAAAGCGTTGTGGAAAGAAATTACCGTTATTGCTTCGAAGCGCCTGATCGAGACGCCCGCGGAACTGGTGGCGCTTGGACATGCTTATGAGCGATTTCAACAATGGGAAGCGGCTTCCGAGGTTTATCTCGAGGCGAGTGAAAAAGATCCAGGTAACGCGCAGGCCGCTCAAGCACTTGGGGATTTGTATTTCCGTGTCTATGGAGATACTCAAGGACAGGGACCTTCACCTCGTCACGAATATGAAGCAGCTCTCAAGAAAAATCCCAACTCCGTAGAAAATTTACTCAGTCTTTTCGAACTCTACCGACCTAACTTTCTCCGCGATCAGAGTAAAACCGAAGAGTTCTTACGCCGCGCTCTTGCCGTCAATCCGAATTCTGTTCGTGGTTTGCTGTTACAGGCAGATTTGTTACTCAAAGATCGGCGTTTTGAAGACGCCGCCGCGCCAATTGAAAAAGCCTTGGGAGTGAATGCAAAAAATCTTCGCGCTTTGAGCTATCGAGCGGTTTGGTTTTATCTTCGAAATCAGCCTGCGCGTTTTGCAGAAATTGAAAGATCGATTTTGGAGGCGGATCCCAAATACGGAGAGCTCTACGAGATTTTGGGGACCACTTTAAAAGATCTCTATCGCTTCGTCGATGCGGTGCCTTGGCTCGAAAAAGCAATCAAACAAGATCCCGAATTGAATTCTGCTCGTACGGAACTCGGTCAAGCCTTGGTTCACAGCGGTCGCGAAGTGGAAGGAAGAAAAATCCTCGAAGAAGCGGAAAAGTTCGAGGAAGGATTTGTTCAGGCCTGGCGGCATAACATGCTCATCGTCCTGAAAAATCTCCAAGGGGTTTATGTAAAGCATGAAGATCCGCCCTTCATTTTCTATTTTCATCCGCAGGACGCAGAAGTATTGAAAGTGTATTTACCGCCTTTGTATCAAGAGGCCTGGAAGAGCTTGTCCAAGAAATATGAGTTCACGCCGACTCCACCGATTCAAATCGAGACCTTCCAAGAAGCCCAAGATTTCTCGACGCGAACGATTGGCTATACAGGTTTTGGGGCGCTAGGCGCTTGCTTTGGTCCCGTGATCACTGCGGTTTCTCCTTCTGCCGAAGGCTTTGGTGGGCATTTCAATTATCTCGGCACCGCTTGGCATGAATTTACTCACGTCATCACCATCGGTCTTTCCAATGCACGTATTCCCCGTTGGTTGACAGAAGGACTTTCTACTTACGAAGAGAAACTTCGCGATCCCTCACAGGATCGCGGTATGGAGCTCGAGTTGCTCGATGCCTATGCCAATGGACAGATCTATCCCATTCAGGAACTCAATTCGGCCTTTCGCGGGCCACGCATCATCTTTGGCTATTATCAAGGAGGATTGATCTGCGAATTTCTCGCGCGCGAGTATTCCTTTTCTCGTTTGGTGAAAATGGTCAAGCTCTATGGAGAAGATCGTCCGACTGAGGATATTTTCCAGCAATGTTTTGATCTCAGCACCCAAGAATTTGATCGGCTCTTTATGAAATTTGTGGAGGAGAAGCTGCGTGATGTTCGATTGCAGCCAAACTATTCTGAAGAGAAGCTTGCCGAGTTTCGCAATCGAGTTCGCAAGAACCCAAAAGATTTGGAAGCTTGGAGAAATTTAGCGTGGACTAGCTTTCGAGAAGGCAATCGCGTGGATACCGATTCTCGTTTGAAGAAGATTTTTGAGATCAATGCTCAGGACGCGCAAACTTTGCTATTGAATGGAGAAGTTTCTCTCTCTCGTGGGCGCAAAGATCTAGCGATGGAGCAATTCACCAAAGGTTTTTCTCTCGGAGGAGAAGAGTTTTTTGCGCGCGTTCATTACGCGGCCTTACTCGAAGAAGAAAAAGAATACGAAAAAGCCATTGAGCAGTATCGCTTAGCAAAGAAAGCTTTTCCTCGAGCTAAGAATCCACAGTACAGTCCTCATTTGGCGTTGCGCCGTTTGCTGAGTGAGCCAACGAGACAAGAACAGGGCATCGCAGAATTAGAAGAATTTGCGCAGCTGGATTCGGCGCTGTCTGAGCAACGATTGGAATTGGCCGCTTGGTATGCCGAGAAAAAAGATTGGGCCAAGGCAATTCGTTATTACGAAGAAGTGAACGCGGTCTCGCCGTTTCAGCGCTCTTTGCATGTCGATTGGGCGAAGGCTTTGCGAGAGGCTAAACGCTTTGACGAGTCGGTGAGAGAGTGGCAGGTCGCTCGGATGATTTCCAAGCCAAAAGATGAAGCCGAACGCGCGGAACTGTTTTTTGAAGAAGCCCTGACTCAGAAAATCGCGGGTAAGTTGGAAAAAGCGCGAGTCGCCGTGTTAGAAGCGCTTCGTTTGGTTGAGGATCACGAAGGCGCCAAGAAACTACTGCAAGAAATTGAATCGCTAAATAAATAAGAGCAAATATGGGCAAAGGTCGATTTTTGGTTTTAGATGGCCCTGATGGGGCAGGGAAATCTACTCAGGCCGCAAAGCTTGTGGAGCGTTTGAAGGCGGGACATTTCAAAGCCGAACATTTACGTGATCCGGGCAGTACGGACTTTGGTGAGAAATTGCGCCAGCTACTTTTGGATCCACTTTCGGAAATTTCACTTCGTTCGGAGACGTTACTTTTTCTGGCTTGCCGTGCGCAGCTCGTCGAAGAAAAAATTCGCCCTGCTCTCGAAGCTGGCAAAATTGTTGTTTGCGAACGCTTTCATGCTTCGACCATTGCTTATCAAGGTTCCGCTGCGGGTGTTGATCCTGGTTTAATAGAAAAGCTTTGTCATTTTTCTAGTGGGGGACTCACTCCGGACATGATGATTCTGTTGGATCTCGATCCAGAAGAATCCATGCGCCGCGTGGGAGAAAAGCGAGATCGACTCGAAATGCGCAGCCGCGATTATCACGAACGTGTACGCCTCGGTTTCATGCAATATGCTCTTTCTCATCCCGGTGCGGTCAGTGTGATTGAAGCTTTGGGGACAGAGGAAGAAGTGCATGATGCGATTTGGACCAGTGTGGCGGGGATTTTGTAAGGCATGAAGAAAAGTCCGGAGTTTTGGCAAACGCAGTTAAAACAGGAAATTGAATCTGAGAGCTTGCGCTCTTCTTATTTGTTACTCGGCCAATCCGAACTGACAAAACCACTCGCGCTTTCTTTAGCGGCCATGCTTTTGCCACAACGAACGGATCTAAAAAATCATCCTGATTTTGAATGTCTGGATGCTTTGGAAGAAGACGATGATGTTTCCGCTGGCGCTTTGCGAGAGCGCTTGACCTTGATTCTTCAACGAAAGCCGTACGAAGGCAAACGACGCGTGATTGTATTGCTTCACTTCGATCGTTTTTCATTAACAGCGCAGGATGTTTTATTGAAGCCTTTGGAGGAACCGCCTGCGGACACTTTGTTTTTTTTGACCGCACCCAGTGCGGCCTCTTTACCAGAAACGATTCGCAGTCGTTGTCAACTTTGGATTGTGTCTGATTCGAAAACCATTTGCTTAGAGCCTGCCCAGAGTTCTCAATTTGAAAAGATTCTTTCTGGTGAAATAGATTCATTTGCCGTTACTAAACTTTGTCTCGGCGAGAAGAAACTCGAAGTATCCAAGCGCCGTGAACTGGTAAGAAATTTTTTACAGTCGTGGATTTTATTTTTGCGTGAGCAATTACAAACAGAAGAATCAAAGCTACGTGGAATTGAACTCGCTTTAGAGAGAGCTTTGCTAGCTTTGAACGATATCGATTCTCAAGTGACTCCCGATCTTGTCTTAGAAAATCTATTTCTAGTCCCGGTTCTTGGCCGATAGAGGATGGAATGGAAACAGAGCTCGAACTAGCACTAGTGGAATTGAGAAAGACTCATCCACGATTTGCCATCGAGTCCTATTTGTTTCTTTTTGAGGCCTTGGAATACACGATCGCAAAAATGGGCAAGGAGAAGGAGCAAGGCACTGCGAGACATATCACAGGACAGGAACTCTTGGTTGGCATCCGGGAATTAGCTCTGCAGAATTTTGGCGCGCTTTCTTTTTATGTATTTGCTCGCTGGGGAATTCTCTCGACCGAAGATATTGGCGAAATCGTTTTTGCCCTTGTGGAGCGCGGCCTACTCAAAAAACGCGATAGCGATCGGAAGGAAGATTTTGCCAAAGGTTTTGATTTCCAAGAGGCATTCAAAAAGAATTATCGTGTGGATCTGTCTGCGATGACGATTTAGAGCAGCCAATATGCAACAAGTCGAAGCCACGCAACTTTCTTATTTTCAATTCCCAAAACTTGCTCGGGAAAAACGCATGTTCCACGGAGTTTCTTCGCGCGGACTCGGCGCTTCTTGCAATATGTCTTTTTCCGTTTCGAACAAACATGGAGATCCGCTCGAATCCCGCACTCGCTTTCTCCAAGAATTCGGAATGAGTTTGGATCGGCTCGTTGTGGCGGGACAGGTACATGGCAATCGAGTTGCCTGTGTAGGAGAGCAAGATGCGGGCCGAGGTGCAAAGGGCCCCGCCAATATTCTTTCGAGCACAGATGGCTTGATGACGGCGACGCCCAAGTTGACTCTCTTTGTCACGGCTGCCGATTGCCCGCCGATTTTTCTATTTGATCCAGAGACTCCCGCCGTTGCTGTGCTTCATTCAGGTTGGCGTGGAACTTTGGCGCAGATTTCTCGAGTGGGTGTTGAGGAGATGGGCAAGAGTTTTGGAACCAAACCAAACCAAATTCACGCCGCCGTTGGTCCCGGCATTGGTTCCTGTTGCTATCAAGTGGGGGAGGATCTCATCTCTCAACTAGACGCCGACGGCCGCAAGCATTTACGAAATCATCAAACGGCCTGGTTTCTCGACCTTTTGGGTTGGATTGAAAGCCAACTCCAAGATGCTGGAGTTCTCGGCCAAAACATCGAAAAAGCCGCCCTTTGTACTGCCTGCACACCACAGCATTTCTTCAGTCATCGCGCCCAAAAAGGCGACACCGGCCGCTGTGCGGCGGTGATTGGCTTGCGGTGAAGTGCCATTCTGCGATTCTTCGATTCCTCCTTAAGCCGTTTTAATGGACTGGCTTAGGGAGGATGTGAAGGATTGCGGAATGAGGTGATTTGCGATTTCCTGATTTTCTCCGTCCCGAAAAAGATGCATTCCCTATCTATAGGTAGTTAGATTTAAGAAACTTAGGTTGGCTGCACGATAATAGCCAAGTCCTCCGGGGATTCTTAGGACAAAAAGGGGAATGACATCATGAATTGGCAGCAGGGATTTTGGCGCCTTGGCGCCGTGATAGTTTTGTCGCTATTCTCCCCTTCTCTTTACGCGCAGAACTGCACGAATAATCAATCGCCCGCCGCGAACGCCGGCCCCGATCGCAGTGGCAATGTTGGTGTCGCTCTCAACTTCACAGGTGCAGGCTCTGACTCTGATGGGACGATCACTGCCTATTGGTTTAACTTTGGCGATGGCTCGTTCGCGAGTTGGCAATCGAGCCCGCTCGCTTCTCACAGTTTCGCTAGTGCCGGTACTTTTTCCGTGCGTTTGTGGGTGAAAGACAATTGTGGTGCGATGTCCGCTTCAGATATGGCGATGGTCACGATCTCTCAAGCACCTGCGAATCCCTGTGCGGGGAATACCGCTCCTATCGCCAATGCCGGTCCCGATCGCGCGGGTAATCCCAATGTCCCTCTCCTCTTGACAGGCTACGCTTCCACAGACATACAAAACAACATCTCTCACTACTGGTGGAACTTTGGCGATGGGCAATACACCGGCTGGCAAACAAGCGCTGGCGTCTCTCACGCCTTTGCGAATACAGGTAACTATTCTGTGCGTCTTTGGGTGAAAGATAGCTGTGGGGCGATGTCAGCAGCAGATACGGTAATCGTGAGTATCGTGAATCCCAATCCTTGTGCGGGAAATACTCCGCCCAATGCCATCATCACTTCGCCTTCTTCGGGACTCGTGAATCAATCGCTTAATTTCTCAGGACTGAGTTCGAGTGACAGTACAGGGACGATTCAATCGTATGCGTGGAACTTTGGAGACGGGCAGAGTGCGAACGGAGTCACGGTTTCACACAGCTACGCCAGTGCAGGCAATAAAACCGTCACGTTAACTCTGACTGACTCCTGCGGTGCCCAAGCAACGACGAGTCGAACGATTTCGATTACGAATCCCGACCCGTGTGCAGGGAATCAACCGCCCATTGCACAAGCAAGTGCGAATCCTGCAAACGCGAATCTCAATCAGTCGATTTCTTTTTCTGCGGCAGGCTCTTCGGATCCCAATGGCTCCATCACTTCCTATGCGTGGAACTTTGGCGATGGGTCGAGTGGAAGTGGAGCAAGCGCTTCGCACGCCTATGTGAGTACCGGAAACTTCAACATCGTTCTTACGATCACTGATAACTGCGGAGCAACCGCGACAAAAACAATTTCCGTTACTATCACCAATCCAAACTCTGGAATCGTGGTTTCTAAACTCACTCATGTCGATGCGCAAACAGGACAAGAAACTTGGGTGTCGATTCCGGATGGCGAAGAAATTGAATTGGGACTGCGTGTAAAATTTGAAGCTTCACAGCTGACAGCGGGAGCGAACTTGATTACGTGGTCCTTTTTGGATGGCTCTGGTAGCAGTCAACCCGCACCCACTCATGCCTACGACACGCCTGGCACTTACGCGGTGCAACTGACTGTTTACGATCAGAATTGGATTCCTTACACCATCACCAAGACCATCCACGTGGCGCAGGGGATGCATATGCTTTCCATGATGACCGCTCCCGGACAAACCTTCCGTCCTACTGTCCAGTGTCGGATTGGAAATACTGTGTGGGCGGGTTCAGATTACGCAGCTCTCGGTGTGGCCGACATCTCGACGCCGACGGCTCTCGATTCTTTTCAAATCATGTTGCCCATAGGCTCGTTCAGCTCTGTTCAATCAATGGCAGTCACTGAAAACCGGCTCTTTGCTGTGAAAGCAGAGGGGAATGGGCTAAGCCAAATTCGAGTGCTTCGTACGTCGCCAACGTTCGGAGATCTCGGTGTCATGCCTGCTACGGTACTCGATGGTCATAACCCAATTCGTGTCGCCTCATTGGGTACGACTCTCTATGTTGCTTTGTCAAACGAACCATCTATTTATGTGCTCGATGTCTCCTCTGGTGAAGCAGTACATATATCCACTTTAGAAGTTTCGGGAACAACAGGAGGAGACTTGTTTACTGCCCGCGGACAAATGCTGATTTGCTTACATTCGAATGGAAGCAATGGAGCGCTAACTTTTTTTGATGCTTCAAACAACACATCGCCCAACGCTCTACCATTTTCTGTGCCATTACCATTCGGCTCTAATTACACGCTCCGCGCGAGCGACGAGGCCATTGCCGTAAAATCTAATGTTGGAACAAGCGTGATTCGTCTTGATGGAATTCTTGAAGGGTCGATCCCATTTGTGCAGACCTTCCCGGTTATTGGCGTTGATTTTGTGGCAAACGCAACCCGTTTTTATTTATATTCGGATGTTCATCATGGAACGATTTCGAAATATGACATCACGAATTGGGAACAACCGCCGGTTCTTATGCAGGAACTAAATACTCAGCAAGGACAAATGACCACACCGTTCCTCTATGCTCCCGGTGGAGTTGGCACTGATCCTGTACTTTTCTTTGGGTTCAACCCAGGGGGCTATATGGCGGTTCATCTTTAGTTAGGGACCAAGGGACGGCTATAACCGCGCGTGTCAATCAAGATTTCCAGAAGGGGCCGAATTTTAAAGGGAAAAGGTGCCATTCTGCGATTCTTCGATTCCTCCCGAACTGACGAATCTCCAATAATTTAGAAGATCGCAATTTTAGGAGGGAGTTCGGAACGTTCCTTCAAATAGTTAGATTCTTCCACTTTGATGTCATCGCATTAAGGAAGTGAGAGAAGTGAGCATGAAAGGGTGCCATTCTGTGATTCTTCGATTCCTCTGGAACTTGAGATCTGACAGACACTAAGAAACGACTCAGCAAAATCGAGCTTTTTCTGGCATCAATCCAATAGAGAATGGTAAAGAACTGAAATGCGAATTCTTAAAAACGAAGCATTTCACAGATAAAGACAAAATTACCGCGGCGCGATTTTTCATCAGAAAGAAAAAAATTTCCTCTCAATTTTCCTTCATTTTTCTTGACGGAAATTTTTTCGGTCGAGAAAATCTCCGCCCT
>CAZMYG010000080.1:0-13415 GCA_964570465.1 uncultured Planctomycetales bacterium | reverse complement strand
ACAAAGACGAGGGACGAGGGAACATAACAGTCACATCCAAGCAGGGAACTCATTTCAGCGAACTCTTTCTCGCAAGAATCACAACTGAACCCTCGCGGACACACTATCAGGGAATGTGGGTCGATTGGAAAAAACTAGAACGTAGCTTGATGCAGGGAATCAGTGAACTCTTCCCCAATGCTCTTCTGCGACCCATTAGTAATCGAGAAGTCGAGCCGCAAGATCGATTGCTCGCAAGCATTCCAGCAGTGTTGGATCCTGGGCTTCTGGCGCCAGCTTTGATTCCGGTTTTTTCCACACAACGCATTTTCTTAGGGGGAGCTTGGATTTTAGTTTTACTCGCCATTGGAGTCGTCGGATTTGTGCTGCGTACTTCCATCGAACTCAGCGAACGCCGCGCACGATTTGTTTCGGCAGTGACTCATGAATTGCGTACACCACTAACTACGTTCCAGCTCTATTCGCAAATGTTGGCTGACGGGATGGTGAAGGAAGAAAAGGACCAACGCGAATATCTCGGAACTTTGAAAACTGAATCGGCAAAGCTCTCTAAGATTGTCGAAAACGTTTTGCTCTATGCGCGAGTCGAAGGCGGCAAGTCCGCACCAATCAAAGAACAAATTTCTGTAGCGAGTTTATTAAGCCAAATCCGCGAACGACTGGATCGACGTGCAAAAGAAGCGGGAATGGAATTACTCATCGAAAATCACGCGCCTGAAAACTGCACACTCGAACTCGACCCACAAAGCGTCGAGCAAATTCTCTTCAATCTTGTCGACAACTCTTGCAAGTACGCCGCCAACGCCACCGATCGAAGATTGCACCTAGAGATTTCGCAGCAAAATCAAAATGTGGAATTTCTCTACTCCGATCACGGTCCAGGAATCCCTGGCATAGAAGCCAAGAAAGTGTTTCTCCCCTTCGAACGTGGCGTCGCGCAAGAAGCTGCGGCAACGCGCGGGATTGGTATGGGACTTACTCTCTCTCGTTCTTTAGCTAGACAACTCGGCGGGGAATTAACCTTGATCAATACAAGCAAACAGGGCGCGTTTTTTCTACTTCAACTTCCGTTGTTGAAGTCCTAGCGAGGCTTCTTCTCCGTGCGCTTACGAGAAGTAACTTCCGCAGCAAACACCCATTCATCATCGCGACGTTGACCTGGCTCAAAACCCTTTGCCGGATGATCGAGCTTGATCTTCGTCACGCTCAAACGCGTGGTATTGTCTTCGACATCGTGCAAGAACTTCGCGACTTGTTGACGAGAGAGCAATTTGTCTTTGGGATTTGGAACGAGATCAAAGACCGTGTCTTCATAACCAGTTCCAGAAACCGTTCGCCCGCGAAAATCTTTGAATTCACCAATTCCTGCAGAATAAGCATGAGTGGAAAAATATGCGGCGATGTTGGTTGTTCCCTCGGCCAAGGCATCGTCATTCAATTGTTTGCGAACCTCGTAAATTTCACTCGCCTTGCGATAAATTTCTTTGAGATCTTTTTCACCCGATGCGATCGCAGCTTCGTAACTCGTATTGCGAGTCCATTGATAGAAAAACAAGCCGCCCAAAATCAAAATCAGCGGCATCGAAATCACGATGATCCACTTGTAGCTGTCATAGCCAGTCGAAAACCATTCTTTCGTTGATGCCCAATTCATCCTGCGACCTCGTTTACTTTGAGCTCCACTTTCACCGTGCTCTTGATTCCGCCGCCCTTCGGCAAAGCCGTAAATCCCGATTGGTCTCGATTGACTGTCCAACCTTTCGAACGCAAATGATTGAGCAATTCATCTAATGCTGCAGAAGTATCGCGCTGATCCCCGAGAAACACGAAATCCACAACGAGTTGAACATTGGCTTCACGGTTGTGACCTTCGTTATATGCCGATTCGAATTTTTCGATTCGATAGTCGCCAAGCTTTGGCTCTACAACTTTCACCGCTGCGAAGAATTGCCGCCACGCTTCAAAGGCAGATTGAGGTTGTTTGAAATCGGCAGCCTGGCCAGTTTTTTCTTTGAGATTGCGAAACTCTGTTTCTACCTGTGCTTTGAGATTAGAAATTTTCTTCAGTGCTGGAACCGAAGCGGCGACTGGCAATTCTTTCCCCAGAAACGCAGCAACTTTTCCTTGCGACGCTTTGTAGAGATTGTCGTAACTCGGCTCGAGCGAACTGGAAAAAGTCCGATAGAGAAATGCCCACTGGACGAGCAGCAAAACGCAGATCGAAGCCATCGCAATTGCGAGTTCTTTCTTCAACTGCTCGAATCGCCGAGTAAATCGCAATTCTTCCTGACGGAAGTTGATTCCAACTGCATCGATATCGAGCAGCTTTAGCGCAGCGCCAAAGGCAATCGCCACTTTTCCGCTATGCTTGGCGACTTGATCTGGCCGCAAAACATGCTCGACTTTCTCGAAGATTTGAAAAGGACACGGTCTTTGATGCAGTTTCCACTCGACAGCTTCAGAAAGTCCCTGAATTTTTCCCCAACTGCCGGAAACGTAAACCGCTTCAATTGGATATTGCAAACGAACTGCGGTCAGGCTTCGAAGAATCTCTCGAACAATGAGTACCGCTTTTCGTTTCTCTGCGGGGATGACAGGAGCTTCTACTTTTGCTGCGGCCTCGCTCGCTGGTCCGACCTTGCCTTCCGCTTCCTCCTCTAAAGCCAAGAAAATGACTTCGAGATTCGAAGCGGCTTCGTTCACACCTTTGGAAACTCCTGGATCGGCTGGTGCTGCGGCTGCAGGGGCTGTTTCGCTTTTCGCGGGCAACACAGATGCTGTCTTTGCCTCACCCGCGCTTGCCGTTTTTTCAGTGCTGGCCGCGCCTGGTTTTTCTGTATTTTCTGTAGGAGCTGCAGGCGGTGCGGGTGGCCCCGTCAATCGCACGGAACGCACAAGTTTTAATGTCTTTCCTTCAACAACGAGAATCAGCGCATCGTCCCCAGCAACATGGATAAAGATGTAAGAAGCATTCGCAGCCAGAGTGTCTGTTGCAAATGCCGCATTAAAAAGCGCCGCAGCATCGAGATCGGCAACTAAAGGATCGAAACCTGCCGATTCGCAAGCCTGAAAAATTTGTCGAAGATGGGCCTTGGGTGCAGCCGCTACGAGTAAATGGCTTTGCCCTTTTGTTTGCGAGATGGTGTAAACATCGGCAATCACCTCATCGATATTCCATTGCTGCAAATGGCTCTCGAGTTCGAATTTCACCACCTTGCGGATTTCTTCATCACCAACAAAGGGCAGAGTCAACTCTCGATACGCACAATGCGGGGAGTCAATCACGATCGCGACGGAATCTTTGCTCCCGGTTAATTGTGAAAATGCCGATTTCAAAGCACGGGCAAGAGTTGAGGTATAGGGCTCGTCAGCAGAGGCGGGCTCGATGAGAGCTTCCCCTATTTCTAGAACCGTACATTTCTTCGTCGAACCTTCGACGAGCACGGCACGAACTACGCCGCCACTGATATCTACACCGATTGCCTGTTGAGCCATCGCTATTTTTTCTGTTTATCTGGTTCGGGAAATTCCTGCTTCCCCTGTTCTAGAAGCCTCTCATAGTGGCTGAGCTGCTCCTCGGTCAAGAGATTTCGTAAACGTCTTTCGGCTTGTCGGCCCGCTTCCCTCAATTCCGGCTCCATGGCCGAGACATGCCGATTCTTCACATTCTCTTCTTCTTCTTGGTAGGCGAGCAGGATTTTGTGCAGCAGCTTGCGTTGATCCGCATTCAATTGGAAATCCTGTAGAAAGCGTTTTTCGTACTGAGAGAAGACAGGCTTTAGGGCTTGAGAATCTTTGGAAACCTCTCGGACAAGTGCCCAAGAAACCCCTCCAGCACAAAAGGAAATCGTCGCCAACAGAAAAATCCAAGTCTTTGGACTACTCATTTCTTATTTGGAACCTTTTTCTCTACGGCAGGCTTCTTGTTTTTTGCTTTTTCTCGATGCTTGGAAAGGTTTTCAATTTCTCGATCGAGATCGCTGCGCGCACCTGCTCGCACTTCCATGCCACCATTTCTTTCCCAATGCGGGCCAAGGAATAATAAGGATCCAACTAAAAGCGTAATTCCTGCAGCTACCGCAACGGCTCTCTTTAGAAAAGATAAAGACAAGGGATCTGCAACAACTCTTGGTTCCGCAAAGGCAATACCGGCAACACGCGCCGCAAAACCTGGGGAAACTACAACATCTGCTGCTTCTCGATCAAAAAAATTCCGAAGCGAATAAACTTCGCCCACAATCGAGCGACAAGAAAGACAATCGAGCAAATGCGATCTCACTTCCGCCGCTTCGCCTTGCAATAAGGCAGCATCCGCAAAACGCTGCAAGCGCGGACGCAGCGCTTTGCATTCTTGTTTCAAACGTTCTTTTTCATTCATCTTCGTCCCTTTCTTCGGAATCAGCTTTTTCCGGAGAATACTCAGGATAAATCCGTTCCAAAATTTCGCGAAATTTCGCGCGCGCGCGAAACAATCGCGATTCTACAGTTCCCATCGCGCAGCCCAACACCTGAGCCATTTCTTCATAAGGAAGATCCTCATACTCACGCAGAACCAAAATCAGGCGATATTTCTCAGGCATGCGGGCCAGCACATCTTGGGTCACGACTTCTAATTCTTTTTGCATCAGATTTCGCTGAGGAGAAAAGGCTCCGCTGTTTCGTTCGCCGCGTTCGAAAACTCCCGGATCTTCTACAGCCCGTACTGGATTGCGCCGTTTGCGATCGAAATAGTCCATCGCGGTATTCATTGCGATTCGATACATCCAGGTGAAAAACATCGAATCGAAATGAAAGGTATCGAGCTTGCGATAGACCTTGAGAAAAACGTCTTGAGCGAGATCTTCGATTTCGGCGGGCTCTTTGGTGAAGCGTCGCAGCAGTCGGAAAATGCGCAATTGATAACGTTCAATCAAACATTGAAAAGCAGCTTGAGAACCGTTGAGAACTTCGTGAACCAGGAAGCGATCATCACGTTCGGATAGAGGCATCGGCAGGCCTAAATCAGGTTGTAACTGTGCGCTTGGGTTCATGGGCGCCGTTGGACTAGTGTCTTCGGAAAAACTTCCCATGGGCACTCTAAAAACTACTCCGGATCGAGATTGTCCAAGAGGTGACCTAATTTCTTCTTTTTGGTCTCGAGATAGGCTCTATTTTCCTCGGTTGGTGTGGTTTCCAAAGGAACCCGTTCGACAATTTCGAGCCCATAACCAGAAAGCGAGTATTTCTTATTTAAGTTGTTTGTTAACAATCGGATACGTCGAATTCCAAGATCGGACAAAATCTGGGCACCAATTCCATAATCCCGCATATCCGGCAGAAAACCCAAAACCTCGTTCGCCTCCACGGTATCGAGCCCCGTTTCCTGCAAGGCATAGGCCTTGAGTTTATTAAGCAAGCCAATGCCGCGGCCTTCCTGACGCATATAAAGCACCACCCCTTTGTCTGCCTGAGAAACTGCCTGTAAGGCCTTTTCCAATTGAGGCCCACAATCGCAGCGCAGAGAGCCAAAAGCATCGCCAGTTAAACATTCGGAGTGCACGCGAACGAGCACGGGTTCTTCGGTAGGAACTCGCAAACCATCAGGGCCTGGCTCTGCAATGCCACGAGTCATCGCCACATGAATGTGATTGTCGACGGGCGCGTGATAGGCAAAAAGATTAAAGGTGCCGTGATGAGTTGGCATGCGGCAAGAGCCCACACGTTCAATCAATCGTTCACGCTGCCTGCGATAGTTAATCAAATCCGCGATAGAACACATTTTGATCCGATGCTGCTGCGCGAATTTTTCAAGATCCGGCACTCGCGACATCGAACCGTCTTCATTCATGATCTCGCAAATGACCCCTGCGGGCTTGAGTCCCGCAAGACGGCAAAGATCTACGGATCCTTCGGTTTGACCGGGACGAACGAGTACTCCGCCTTCCTTCGCACGCAAAGGAAACACATGCCCAGGACGAGCGAGATCTTCGGGTTGAACATTGTCGCGAATCGCGGTCAATATGGTGTGTGCACGATCTCGAGCGGAAATCCCCGTAGTCACTCCCTCTTTCGCTTCAATCGAAACGGTAAAGGCAGTACCCAAACGTGAAGTGTTATGCAGCGCTTGTGGATAAAGTTGGAGCCGATCGCAGATTTTGGATTCGAGTGAAAGGCAAATAAGCCCTCCACCGAAACGGCGCATAAAATTGATGCTATCTGCAGTGATCTTTTCCGCGGCCATCACGAGATCCCCCTCGTTTTCTCGACCCGGATCGTCGACCAAGATCACCATCTTGCCCGCGCGTAACTCTTCAATCACTTCAGGAATGGGAGAAAAAGTCATGGCACTATGCTAGAGCGAGAGCGGGGAACTCGCCAGAGGAGGGCGAATGTTGCCTGTTATTTCCCCCCTGTAGTAAAAATCGATCTCGTCGTCGCGCGGCGTAGAAAAAGCAGAGCAAAACAAGTATCGACCAAGGAATTTGTCTCCATCCACGAGCCATCTTTTCTCTGGCGACGAATCAATTCACTCGCCCCATCGATATACCAATCGTGATCTCCGATGAAACGAGTAGGAAGCAAAGCACCCGCACGCTCAATTCCATAAAGATAATAGTAAAACCATGGTCCATGCATGGGCATGCGCTCTAGTTTCAACAAACGTTCGATACCTGGATTTTGTTTGGCGGAATAAAAGCGATAAAGCCAAGCCACTCCGTCGCGAAGCGAATCTTGAACGAAAGAATCTAAAGCACGAAGTTTTTCCTTGGTTTCAACACTGCCGCGCCGACGCAACTCATCCACACAAATCGCAATACAAGCCAATCCAATACTGGTGCGACTCCCGGTGACATCATCTTTTCCGCGATAATCCGCAGGGTAATAACCCCAACCACGCGCAAACGCTGACATTTGAATGATGTAATTGCGCTGATTTTTTTCATCGAATTCAATTTTGGGATAGCGAATTGCTGGCCCTTTTCTCTCTTGATTTTCTAGAAGCTTTCTCAGCAAGAGTAAGAAAACTTCCTCGGGAACCTGAATTCCGCAATGCGAAGCGGCCCGCAATCCCAAAACGGCGAACTGCGTATTCGAAATGTCTCCGTGAACACCGGTTTTATAAGTGTAGGACCAATAACCTTCTCCCCAACTGCGCAAGAGATGCAAAGTATCTCGCTCCATGCGTTCCCGTTCTGGCGCACTCAAAGCTCGTGGAAATCGATACTGACGGCGATCGTCGCCATCCATCCGGTCGAGAATTTTGCGTTCCCAACTTGGAGCGGCTTTCATGTCGAGAGCCATGAGAACAAGTCCTGCCTCATAAACAGACTGTGAAGGATGAGACAAAATGTATTCAGTCGTTTGTTCGATCAGAGGATCTGAAGCCGGCACGCCGCAGGAAAGAAGAGCCAACATGGCCAAACTGGTTTTACCCAGATAATACGCCCCCATCGGCATGTCGTAGCTTTCCTCGCCGCGAAAAACCCCGTCCTTGCTCATTTGTTTTCGCAGCCAAAGCAAACTGCGATCGACGGCTTCGTCAATCGAACGCGCTAGCTCTCCGGGCACTTCGCTCCCCTTCCAAGGAATGGGAACTTGGCGATGCTCTGCGGACAGGAGAAAGAAGAAGAACGGCAAAATCATTCAGAAAGAATAGTAGCGCTTTTTCGTGAAAAGGTTTCAGACAGGTAAGCCGACACGCTTGCCGATTTGTCCAAGTAGCGAAGGGGTGGGAAAGCCCGAAATCATCAGCACTCGAGGATTGCCAGCAATTTGCGGCAAGAGGGTACCAAGCTGTCCTTCAGTAAAAATCAAAAAGAAAGTCTCTGAAAAATAGGGATCTTTGGAAAGCTCTAACACTTGTTGCACTTTTTCGTGGCCAAGGCTTTTTGCTTCGAGAAAAATGAAATCGGGATCGAAACTGCGCGAGGCTGCAATGACATCGTCCTGAATTTTCAGAAGGGAAAAATTCCAGAGATCGAGAGGTTCCGCCCAGAGCTGCATTTCTTGGAGGAAGCGATCCGATCCTGCAGCCAACCACTGTAAGGAAGCGCGCCGTAAGGTTTCTGCGACGATGGTGCGCTGACCGATTAGTTTGTTCTGAACCTTGGTCCAGTTCGCACCGATGGCAAACCAGGTACCGGGTTGAACTTCTTTTTTGATCGTGATCTTGGCTTTCTCCCGCATCTCCTTAGCGACTGCGAAAATCGCTTCCTGTCTTTGCTCCAGCACGAAAATCTCTTCTTGAATTTCAGCCTGCCTTTGCATGGTCGCGCGCATCGCACCACCATCTTCGCCGGTCATTTGTATGGATTTGCTCGCTCGTTCGATATTTGCTGCCTCGACAGATTCCTGGCGAAGTTCGATCGATTCCAAGTCGAATTGTCGCAGTTCTCGCGCTAGTTCTTGATGACGAGTAAAAATGGGAAACAGCGCGCGTCGTTCGGTTTCTGAAAAACCAATAAAGATCCGCGAACCCATGCCCATCTCCGACCCTACAGTCTCTACAACGAGCTTTTCCTCGATCAGCAATTGACTGCCAACAACTTTCTCGCCGACTTCCATCTCACCAGTGCAATTCACAATGCAATCGACCAGAGAGTTCGAAACATGTAGATTTCCTTGCACATCTAGATTCGCGTTCTGAACGTAATGAGCTTTCAAAGATCCACCCACACGAATCGTGCAGGGCGGATCTCCCAGAATTCCCTCGGCAACAATGAGATCTTTCCCGGTATCAACGGTGGCGCTTTGCACACAACCTCCGACCATGACGTTGGATTTAGAACGCACGATAAAACCAGGTTTGATGTCTTGGGTAATTCTTACCGGAACACGAACATCGATATCGCCCGTGCGATAGTCGACATCGCCCTCAATCACGAGCACTTCTTGAACGCTCAGTGATTCGCCACGCTGACGTAAAACGCCGTTGCGCGCCGCGAGCACATAGTCTGAATCATTGGGGTCGAATTTTGTTCCCTCTCCAAGTCTCCAATGAGAATCGCTCGGTTTTCTAGGAGCTACTTCTTTTCCAAAGCAATCGATACCAGGCACTCCAGGCTTAGGAGCGCGATGTCGTGCGAGTGGGAGATTTTCCTTTACCTCGGTAAATTGATTCAAGTGGTGAAAATCTACTGAACCATCAAGGCGAGTTTCGGGTGTTTTTTTGTCCGCAATCTCAATTAACAGTTCCCAATGTCCATCTTCTCCAGGAACCGGCGGAGTTCCATACGCTATGGGAATTTGTTTCCCTTTCTTAAAATCGGCGAGCGCACGATCGATGGAGTTAGAGTCGACACCTTTCACCACGCCTAACTCTTGAAGCGCTGAAAGAATTCGACCGCGAACATTTGCTTCTGGAGCTTTCAACAACTCCAACTGCACGAGCAATCCATTTTCCTCAATTAAAATGCGAAAGGACCCAAAGGCGTCTTCGTGCTGTTTTACAACCACGTCAGCTCACCTTCACGACTCGGTATTTGGAATCCCAGAGTTTCTTGCTCAACGTTTCATGCTCAGTACCCTCCACGCGCAGAACCGCCATGGATTTGTCCTTGCCATAGGAGTGATAGAGAACAACGCTCAACATTTTTCTCCCGCTCTCGCCGATCAATTGCATCAGGCGATAGAAAGTTTCTGGCTTGGAGTCCATTTCAATCGCGAGTCGTGTACCGTCGGTTTTTAATCCCAACACTTCGATCAAAGCGCGAAACACATCCGTCTCAGTGATCATTCCGACGAGTTTCTTTTGATCCACTACGGGGAGTGCGCCAATGCGCCGATCCCGCATCACCATGCCGGCTTCCTCGATTGGAGTCTCGGGGCCTACGGTCGCAGGATTCTTACTCATGACTTCGCTCACCAGCATCGTAGGAGCCTGCTGGACTCGAACGAGATCGCTTTTCACGACGATGCCAACGAGTTCGTTGTTGGAAAGTACAGGTAGGCGGCGAATCTTCCGCTCGTTCATCAATTTCAAAGCCTCCGCCGCCGGTGTTTGAGCCGTGACAGTTGCAAGATCCTTAGACATCCACATTCGAACGAGCATAGAGAATCGCCCGGTATATCGGCGTTTTTCAGAGTGAACTTGCTAGGAGAAGGCAGGAAATGGTGCCGGAGACAGGATTTGAACCTGCATGCCCTTAACGGGCGCTAGCCCCTCAAGCTAGTGTGTCTGCCAATTCCACCACTCCGGCCTTGGGGAGTTCGAAGGGCGAGCATTCTAACAAGGGGATGGATTCAGGCTAGTGCTTGACTCGAACTCCTCCTCTAAACCACAGTTATCGCCAATCGACGGAAACTTTCGCCGTGAGATCGATCTTCTTTCCGTCGGTTTGGAGAGTTAGAAAGATTTCGGGGAAGGAACTAAGCCAGAGAACATAATCCTCGAGTTCGCGGCGGAGTTTTTGGACCCCGGTGTCACGCTGTTCGCGATCCAATTCGGCAATCGCTTCGTCGACGAGTTGATCAATCTCGCGCGAAGTCTGCGGGGGAATCGCTTTACCTCTATATTGAGGAAAACGTTCCCGAATGATTCTCTCTCGCGCCTTAGCACGCTCGGTTCGGTAATCGATTTGAAAACTCGTCTGCGCCAAAAAAGGAATTTGTTCTACAAAGGCTTCCTGAAAGCGGCGAGTGTTGAAATACAGGAAGGCATTGGCACTGGGCTCTAAGGCAGCAACTTGCGCGTTAAAACTCTCGTCATCGGAAAGTCTATCTCCTGGCGTAGGCTGAAAACGGCATTTCAAAATGTCTTTGAGTAGCTTTGGAGAATTGCTGATGTAAAACGTATCGCCAGCCGGCAAAACCGCGATCTCTCCTGTAGTCGGAATCAACTGAGACCAAAACTCCGTAGCCTTGAATCCTCCTGCCGAATCGAAGTGATACACAGCCTCAATTCCAAAAGCGCTGCGACTGCGCACGAAATAATCGATCATCTGCTGGGCTTTTTCTTTCGAGGCCACACTCAACGCAATCGCCCACAAAGCATCTTTGGAATCATCGTGCGGAGGGTCGTCCTTCAAAGCTCCGTAATCGTTTTTGCGCAGGATGAAATAGATATTGCTTCGAAACGCGGAAGCAAATTCATCGAGGAAGCCTTTAACGTCTTTGTAAGTGCCGGCAGCTTTGAGTTGATCGTTCACCAAACGTCTCTGATTTTCATCGAGAGCACGTTCCAAGGCGCGCGCGAAATCCGCAGCATTGACTCCCAACATTCCAAATAAAAATGAAGTGCGCGGAACCATTTTGGCTTTTTCGATCAACTCCTGTGAAAGATTCAAAGCACGTTGATCGTAAAAACGTCTTTGGAATTCGGTGAGCAAATCGCGGTTGAGTTCTAGATGCGTGCGAAAACGGAATCCCTCATCGAAACGCAATACGCTGAGACTTTCTTGCAGCGCTGCAGGAGTGAAAAGCTCAGCCAAAATACGGCCTGCAATATCCCAACGCGCAGGCGGCCAGCTCCCAGGACCTAAATGACTTCTTACAAGGGGCTCGAGATCCACGAGCAATTCATATTCACCCGCATCGGAAATGAAGCGTTGGATTTCATCCGCATACTTCGCGCTGAGTCCCAAAGAGTTCTCGCCCCGAGATTCCAGTAAGGTCTGCGCCGATTTCGCGAAAGAAATGTCTTCACTGGCGATCAACAAATCGCGATCTCTCCAAACGAAAATATCCGCAGGCATGGCGCCTTTAATGCGCAAAATGGAATCACCTTCCTCTTGCACTTGAATCTGCGGAGCAAAATTCGAACGCAAAGAATCAAAACGCACGAGCCCAAGCCCAAGTTTGATTTTCCAAGAAACACGCGCATAAAGAGCCCAATGAAGATTTCCTCCACCCGCTGCATTCTTTTTTCCTGCGAGCACGACTTCCTTGCCTAACAAGTCCCCCATCAGATCAATCGGCAATTGATCAATCTGTTGCTCTAGCTCTGCCAGCTTTTCTTCAATCTGCTCTTTTTGATTCAATTCTTCATAGAGAGGGGAATTTAAAAAGCGATGCCAGCCTTCACTGGAGCTCAGTGCAGGAAAAAACCGCGGCTTTGGAAAATCGGGGAAATCTTCTCCTAGATTTGTTTTGCGTAGATAAACATCGACATCGCGCGGAATCACCATGGCAATCGGCCCGAAAGAGCCTTCTAGCGGATCAAAGACAAAGGTGCGGAAGGCAAAGTAGCCGGTGAAAGCGAGAACGCCAAAAACAATCAACAAAAGCTTCAGTCTTTTCCAGGTTTTTTCACTCATGAATACAACTCAATATATAATCCCGCGCCATGACACCGAACTGGAAACTCTCGACGCGCTCAAGCTCTCTCGAAGCTTCGGCGACTTTGGCTATCGATGCGCGAGTCAAGGAACTCATCAAACAAGGCGTCGACATTGTCAGTTTCGGTGTTGGCGAACCTGATTTCGACACTCCAATAGCAATTTGTGAAGCAGGCATACAGGCAATTCGCAATGGCAAAACTCGTTATACACCCGCTGGAGGCGTCCCCGAGCTTCGCGCCGCGATTGCAGAAAAGTTGAAACGGGAAAATGGGCTGGAATATTCCCCACAAGAAGTTTTGGCCTGTGCGGGGACGAAGCAAGCTCTGCATAACAGCTTTCAAGTTTTACTCTCTCCCGGCGATGAAGTGCTTGTCTTGGCTCCCTATTGGGTTTCCTATTCGGAACTGATCAAGCTCAGTGAGGGAAAACCGGTTTTTATTCCTTGCGATGCGCAAGGACGGCCAGTGAAAGAGAAATTTGAACAGGCGATTGGACCACGCACGGTTGGCATCTTGATCAATAGTCCCAACAATCCTGCAGGTACGGTTTACACCCAAAAAGAAATTGAAAGCTTAGTAGAACTGGCCTTGCAACGAGGGCTTTGGATTTTAAGTGACGAGGTCTATGAAAAATTTGTTTTTGGAGATGCCAAACATTTCTCTCCGGCCGCAATTTCGAAGCAAGCGAAATCGCGAACCATTGTGGTTAACGCCGTTTCAAAAACGTTTGCGATGACAGGGTGGCGTTTGGGTTATATGGCTGGCCCACGCGAGATCATTCAGGTCGCCGAGAATATTCAAAGTCACAGCACTGGGAATCCCAGTGACCCGGCTCAATATGCGGCTCTTGCAGCTCTTACTGGCAACACCGACTCGGTAGAAGCGATGCGTCAGGAATACGATCGCCGTCGATTACGCATCCTAGAACTACTAGGAAAAATCCCTGGCATTCAATGCTCTGTTCCGCAAGGAGCTTTCTACGTTTATCCCAAAGTAGAATCTCTCTTCTCTAAGACTTGGCGTGGTGAGCCAATTGCTAATTCCATGCGACTTGCGCAATTGTTACTCGAAGAAGCCAAAATAGCCGTCGTTCCTGGTTCGGCGTTTGGAACAGAAGGATATCTACGATTTTCTTATGCCTGCTCCATGAAACAACTCG
>CAZMYG010000079.1:0-13485 GCA_964570465.1 uncultured Planctomycetales bacterium | reverse complement strand
TTTGCCCTCCTCCATTTGGCGATTCGGCCGGAAATCGCTTCATCAATTGAACAATGTTGCGTTCTCCCTCGCGGCGATACTCCACTCGGTCGGTGACATGCTTGACGATATAGAGACCGTAACCGCCAGGCTTGGGGGTTTCAAAATTGGGCAGTGGAATTTTTTCAGGATCGAAAGGCGTGCCCCAATCGGAGATTTCTACTTCAAACTCTCCATCGCGAAGCCGGAACTCGATCTGCATTTCCCCGCCGCGTCCGCCATAACCGTGACGGATCACATTGGTCACAGTTTCCTGCAATGCCAACAGGATATCTGAGCTCGCGCTACGATCTTGGTAATTGGGAAACCAGATTGAAATGAGTTTTTCCCCCAGCACTCGAGTGGGCTGTATATATTCCGGTTGAGCCGGGAATCGGAGGGAAACCTGTGCTTGCACAGAACTATATTTCGGCCAGCTCAATCCAGCTTCCTGAGTCAAAGATTAAATAATTTTTGCCCGGGCCGTTTATTGACTCGCTATGAGGACTTTGCTATTTCTTCCACAAAAGCGTCCACAGATTGGCTCTTGGGAGATCGCATTGAAAACAGCCTCAACCTTTTTTGTTCTGATCTTAGTTCTGCCTTCTCTCTCATATCTTGGCTGTAGCAGCACACCCAAACGCAGTTTAGAGACTTTTTCCGTTCCCTCTGGCCTCAGCCCTTCCGCAAAAGCAAGTTGGTTAGAAGAGAATCTCTATCGCGCACGCGCCGAGGGAAAAGAAGCACAGGCAAGGCTGGAATTGGGCGAGGCTTATCTGCAATCTTCACGTTATGAACTGGCTCGCGGTCAGCTACGACGCGCCTTGTATCTGAGTAAGGACCCTCAATCTCGAATGAAAGCCCAGCTTTGGTTAGGGGAAAGCTATTTGCGAGAAGGAGACGCTCTCAACGCGGAAACTGAATTGCGAAAAGCGCTCGCGGAATCCTATCGAGGACGAGAAACCGAAACGGCAACCGGATTTTTGGCTCTTGCTCTAGAACATCAAAACAAAAACGAAGAGGCGGAGCGTTATCGTAAACAATTAGGCAACTCTGCCTTGGCCAGGCTCTATCCCATCGAACAGGAAATTCGAACAGGATGGTCACGCACCGTCGCCATCACTCCTGTACGACCTACACAAGAGAGTCCGATTCAAATTTTGCCTCGAAGACTTTGGAACCCAGATCCCGTACGTAAAAATTTCGACCGCATGGGCAAGGTCAGCTGCATGACCATTCACCATTCTGGAGGTGATGACTATCTAGACACGAGCGAGGCGGCAAGCAAAGCGACGATTCGTAGCATTCAAAGAGATCATCAAAGAAGTCCAGAACATCTTTGGGCGGATATTGGCTATCACTACATCGTCGATCGCGCAGGAAGAATTTGGGAAGGGCGAGACGAATCCATGCAAGGCGCTCATGCGGGAAATGGAAAAGCAAACCAGGGTAATTTAGGAATTTGTGTATTGGGCAATTACGATCGACAATCCTTAACCAGCTCCCAAGAAGAAGCTTTGAGGAAATTAGTACTGCATCTTTGCTCGAAGCACTCCATTCCTCTCAGCGGAATTTACACCCATTTAGAAATGAAAAAGATTCACACGCTAGCACACACCGCTTGTCCGGGACGTGAATTACAAAGCTTTGTCAATTCGCTGCGGCGGGGAACTGCTTTCGCAAACTCACAAAATCGTGAAAAACCGGTCTTGCTTCAAACTCGCTTTATTAAGTCGCGCTAATTAGATCTAAATTGATCGAGTACATCTTCTAAAGACTGTTTCAAACGATATTTCGGATTCCATCCCAATTCGCGACGCAATTTACTCGAAGAACCAATCAAAGCACCGGGATCGACTTGTCGTAAACGAGAGGCTTCGACCTCGATAGCAAACTTTGCGGGAGAAAGGCTTTTCAAAGTTTCCAAAATTTTGGAAATCTCCACCCCCTTTCCTGAGGCAACGTTGTAAATCGATCCCGTTTTCCCCTTTTCCAAAATCAAACGATAGGCGCGCACTACATCGCGAACATCGAGAAAATCCCGTCTTGCGCGAAGATTCCCTAATTTAAGAACCGCCTTTTTTTTTCCGGTTTCAATCGCTGCGATTTGACTCGCCAAACGCGGCACGACAAAACGATCCGATTGTCCTGGGCCAATATGATTGAAAGAGCGCGCAATAAAAACCGTACTGCCATCGCGCACAAAATTGAGTCCAACCTTCTCCATCATCCGCTTGCTGAGTCCGTACATGCCATTGGGATCAAGGGCAGAATTCTCGGTTAAGGCATGTTTGCTTTGTCTGTAAACATAGGCAGAAGAAACCAATAAAACCCGAGCTTTAGGACATTGTTGTCGTAATGCCTCTAATAAAAAAATGCTGCCCAAAACATTGCTATTCCACGCCTTTCTTGGAAATCGATCACAATCCGCAGGCACTGTCATCGCAGCTAAATGAAGCACATGGGTTGGGCGCGCTTTGCGAACCGCTACTTGGATTTCTTCCCAGTTTTCTATTTTCCCTTCATAGCGTTTTACCCAACTAGGGAGCTTTCCAGATTTAGGAAGTACAAAAGCTCCAACCCAATCTTTGGAGGGATAAAGCAAATCCAGGAAATGCCTTCCGACAAAACCATTCGCTCCAGTAATTAACCATCGTCTCTTCATAGAGATTCAATCTGTCCTGAGAAAAGTAGTCCCAATAGAAAAAAGCCTAAGAGCACACGATAAATTAAGAACGGACGCATGCGATGGTTTTTCACAAAACGCAAGAAACCCCAAATGGTCAAATAGCTGCTTACAAAAGAAACTGCCGTTCCAAAAATTAACGCGTTGAGGTTTTCTCCATTCAATTGAGAACGAGTTTCCCAGATCTCAAAAACTCCCGCAGCGAATAGAGCTGGAATGCCCAAGAGAAAAGAAAGTCGGGCCGCAGCGTCCCGGCGAAAACCTAAAAGAAATCCGGCACCGATTGAAGAGCCGGACCTAGAAACTCCCGGAATCAAAGCAAAGGCTTGAGCGCATCCCATCCAAAACCCGTCCCTGACTCGCAAACTTGATTCGTCTCTTTCTGCTCGTGATCGACTTTCGATAATCCACAAAAGAATCCCAATCAAAATCAAAGCCGCAGAAACAACCCAAAGGGAACGCGCACTACCTTTGATCCAGTGACGAAGTAGAAAACCACAGACTCCAATGGGAATCGTCCCGACCAAAATCGCTAAAAACTGCGTGCCTGGTTTTTTCCCCGCAAAAAGCTGTATTCCGTCTTGAAGAAGCTCAAAGCATTCTTTTCGGAAATAGAACAAAACGGCGAGCAGGCTGCCCAATTGCAAAATTGCGGTGAAAGCAGCGCCGGGATCTGACCAGCCCAACAGCGCGGGAAACACACGCAAGTGCGCGCTGCTGCTAATTGGTAAAAACTCGGTTAACCCTTGGAGAATTCCCAAGAAGAGCAATTGCCAAAGGCTCAAGAGGGCAATCCTTATCCCAGAGCAACTAAAGGCTCGACATAGCGCAATCCAAAAGATTCCGCCACACCGGGATGAGTGACCTGACCTTTGAGCACATTGGCTGCGCTGGCAATTTCTCGGTCCTGACGAATAGCTTGTTGAGCGCCGAGATCGGCAATTTTCTTGACATAACTCAAAGTAGCGTTGGTCAGCGCATAAGTCGAAGTTCTCGCCACCGCTCCAGGCATATTGGCGACGCAATAGTGAATGATGCCATCAACCGTGTAGGTTGGATTTTTGTGTGTCGTCGGTTTGCAGGTTTCAATACAACCACCTTGATCCACAGCCACGTCGATAATGACCGAACCCTCTTTCATCTCTTTCAGATCCGCACGGCTAACTAGCACTGGCGCTCGTTTTCCAGAAACCAAAACAGCTCCAATCACAAGATCGGCGGCATTCAATTTTTTGCGAATCGCATAAGGAGTAGAGAACAGAGTGGTGACATTGGCAGGCATAATCTCCGAGAGATAGCGCAAACGCTCCAGATTCACGTCCATGATGGTGACACGCGCTCCGGTTCCTGCTGCAATCCAAGCCGCATTGGTACCTACAACTCCGCCACCGAGAATCAAAACTAAACCCGGCTCCACACCAGGAACTCCACCTAGCAAAATGCCGCGCCCACCCATGGGTTTTTCGAGATATTTTGCGCCTTCTTGAATCGCCATACGTCCGGCGATTTCGCTCATCGGAGTGAGTAGCGGTAGCTTGCCGTGTACTTCCAAGGTTTCATAGGCCAGGCAATCGGCACCCGAACTCAACATGGCGTCCGTCAGTTCACGGGACGCCGCAAAGTGAAAATAAGTGAAAACGGTTTGCCCCTTGCGAATCAATTTGTATTCCGGTGGGAGAGGCTCTTTGACTTTGACAATCATCTGAGCCTGGGCAAATACCTCCGCGGCATCCTTCACAATCTTCGCACCGGCGTCTTGATACTCTTGATCATCGATACCGCTGCCTAAGCCAGCACCAGTTTCGATGAGTACGGTATGCCCTGCGCCTGTAAGGGTATGCACGCCTGCGGCCACAATGGCCACTCGAGATTCACTTTCTTTGATTTCTTTGGGGACGCCGAGAATCATGGGGTTTCTTCCTTTGAAAAGGGCGAGATTATAGGAGTCAATTTGCTCCGCGTCGAGTCACGCCCTTGGCGAGTGCCTTTACGGTCGCTAAGATCTTCGCTCTTTCGCTTTTCTTTGGGGGCGATTAGCTCAGTTGGCTAGAGCACCAGCTCGACAAGCTGGGGGTCAAAGGTTCAAGTCCTTTATCGCCCACCACTTCTTTCAAAAGAAATATCCTAAAAACAGTCAAGAAAAGTGGCCTGGATTTCCGATTTATAGATCCTTGAAGTTCACAACATTTGGAATTTACAGCTTGGCCCTATTTCTCGTTCTTGCTGCGAAATCAGCCGCAGCGCAGGAAACGGAACAAGAATCCCTGCTTCGAAATCGCTTAGAACAAAGACGATTGGAACTTAAAGCCTCTTTGCATTCCGCTAACGAGCTTAAGAACAACACAAAAAAAAATCCCCGCTCAAAAAAAAATCCCATACACAGAACCGTCTCCCCCACACAAATGACTTCCTAGTACTGTTGCTCCATATTTTCGCAACTCCTTCATTGCCGTATAGTCCGGACAATCCCGTTATAGTGGGCCAGAATTGGAGATCCTTATGAAACGTTTTCTCGGCTTCTCTTTCATTTTTTTGATTGCTTCGCCTCTTTGGGGCCAAGGCAAGGGTTCCCCACTTCACTTCGATCGCGTCACTGCCGAAGTTCAGGTTGTTCGACTGGTTGAACCCGCGGTAGTCAGTATTCAAACCAATAAGTTAGTTGAGCAGGGTTACTACGATCTTTTTGGAAATTGGTATCGACGCAATCGTGGCTCGCGACCCTTTAGCCAAGGCTCTGGTGTACTGATTGACCCTCAAGGATTTTTAATTACAAACGAGCACGTGGTTCGAGGTGCGGATCAAATCAAGGTCAAGTTCACTCCCAAATACGATTCAAAAGAATACGATGCCGAATTGATCAGCGAAGATATGGAAAGCGACTTAGCTCTATTGAAAATCAAGCGAGAACAGCCATTCCCTGCTGTGACTATGGGTCACTCTTCCGATTTGATGATTGGAGAGAAGGTCATTGCCATCGGCAATCCTTATGGGGAACAAAACACAGTCACCTCAGGAATTCTTTCCGCAATCGGGCGCGACGTGAATATCGAAGGGCGAGCGGTCAAAGGCCTCATTCAAACCGATGCTTCGATTAACCCAGGAAATTCCGGTGGCCCTTTGCTCAATATCAACGGGGAATTGATTGGGATTAACAATGCAATCCATCCTTTGGCAGAAGGGATTGGCTTTGCAATTCCGGTCGATCGCGTCCGGGAAATTCTCAACGCCAGATTGTTTAACCCAGACGAATCTAAACGCATTTGGGCAGGAATCCGTTTTTCGAATACTGAGGAATTGCGTATTCAAAGCGTGGAAGAAAATAGCCCTGCAGATAAAGCTGGTTTAGAAAATGGAGATCACATCGTTTGGCTGAATGGCAAAGCTCTCGAAAGCTCAGTCGATTTTTCAAAAGCTTTGCTCTCCGCAAATCCTGGAGATCGCCTACGAGTCAAAGTCCGCCGCGGAAGCGATGAAAAAAACTTCACCTTGGAATTACGTTCTCATCTCGAGCAATTGAGTACGCGCATGTTAGGACTGATTTTGTACGAAGAAAAGGGAAACACCCAAAATCGAATTTTTGTCAGCGAAGTTCTTTCTGAAGGTCCTGCAGATCGTATTGGTATTGAAAAAGGCGATCGTCTGATCAGTTTTCAATACCGACAAAGAGACCATTTTGGATTTGTCCGGCCAAAAACCATGGAAGTGCAAAGTCTCGAGGATGTGGTCGTTCTTTTAGAAGCCATACAAAGCAATAGCACCCTTGGAATCTCCATCGAGAGAAAAAGCGAAATCTACAAAGGCGAAATCTCAGTCCGATAAAGTCCTCATCAAAAGACTCAACTCGTTTCCAACGTATTGTTTGGGCCAGCGAAAATTTTCCCAAAGCCGCAACTTGGCTTTTCGCGCAAAATCCTCCCATCGCTTTTCGTGAAAACGTGTCCCCATTCTTTCAACGCCACGGAGCAAATAGATTTCCCAAACGGGTTTTAGGGAACCACGACGATCTAAAATCTGTCCGGTTTTTTCCTCAATCACGATCGTGTGATAGAAACGATTTTTCTTTGCATCCCAGGACTCTCTCAACAGAAACTCAATCAACGAACTGCACACCATACTGACTTCTTGTCTTCCCCCAGCTCGTGCATAACGATCCAAGGCTTCCAATAACAATCCCCCACTGAGCCAAGTATTGAGTTCGAAAATCCCCTCTTCTGCATCTATACGCTTAGTAAACACAAAAACTCCCGGATGCCTTTGAAAATGAGCTAATAAGTTTTCCGCCCTTTCCTCCATCGCCTCCCGATAGCCGCGTTGAGGAAAAAAGGATTCGAGCTCTGCTAAGGCGATGATCGGCCAAGCGTAAAAACGCTCCAAATCTTGAGAGGCGCGAGGATCTTGAAGTTTTTTTACCAGTGCATCGCCAAAAGCGATCGCCGCCTGCTTTGAAGAGCTCGATCCGTTCAGCGCATAGTCAAGTAACAATCCTTCCACCCAAAGATGCCCCAGTTCGGTGTTAGCAAGTCGATTATGCTCGGACTCATGCATGGCAGCTAAACCTAGTTCTTGGCGAAAGTCTTCTCTCCAAATTCGATCGGAGCTTTTCCAATGTGCGATGGCTGCTTTTGCTTTGCTCCAAAATTCTAAATCTCCAGAACGAAGAAATTGCTGATACAAACCTGCTGCCGTGTCATATTCCAAATTTGACCAACGCCGCTTACTCAATCGATGATCGCCATAGTCGCGAAGTCCCCGATATTCCTCCATCTCGGAAAAGAATTTTTGTATTCCTTCTTTCCAAACCTGCTTTGCTTTTGGAGATTTGAGTTCGTCATTCTTCCTAGAGTTCATTCGAGCCGCAGGCAACTGAAACCGATCCGTCCATTGTCGATGACTGAGAATAGATTCTGATTTACTGTGGGCAGAACTTTGAAAACGCAAAGAGATTGCGGAGCCCGCATGAAGCAATTGTTTCCCAGGAAGTATTTTCAACCGCAGCTTTTGACCATCCCAATCCAGAGATAGAAGAGAAAGTTGTTCCCAATTTTCTACGAATAAATCGAGAGAACGCTTTCCCTCCAAGCAAAACAAACCATTGCCAAGATCTTTGAGTAAACAAGGTGAAGAAGTTTTCAGATCAAATTGAAGTTCTAAATCCTCAATCCCCAAATCTAAGCTCAGAGGATTGATCCAAAAAAACTCTGCGGAGAATCCAGAATCCCTCGCGCTCGATTCCAAATACATTTTCCAACGAGCAGGAATTCCTTCTTCAATCCAATCATTGCCAGCCACTTCGAGTTGAGTCCGAAAAGGATTCTCTTCCAGTACTGCAATTGTTTTGAGCACGGACTTCGATTCGTTTTTTCCCGTTCGATGAAGATTCGCCACAAGTTGCAAACCTTGCTCTTGCCATTCGAATAGAGATCGGCCCTGAGATTGAATTCGTAACAGGGAAAATTCACTCTTACTTTCGATTTGCTCGGTTGCACGAGCAAGCAGCAAAGGGCGGGTTAAAACAAGTGATGCTGATTTTTGACTCCCTGCAACTAGTTCATAGCGCTTTCCTTTACCGATCCAGTCGAGCAACAACCATCGAATGCTTCCATCGGGCCAAAACGCTGTCGGCGTAGCGAAAAAAGGTATGGACTTAGATTGTGAGTCAAAAAGTTCTAATGGATGACTGCCTCGGACTTGCCCCTGATCCAAAGGAATTCCCAGGCGTATGACTTCTTCCCTCTCTTGAAAGCACGGTTCTAAACAAATCGGAATGCGAATTTCTGGAACCGTGAAAAACGAAGGAAGAACGAGAATAAGGAGTTTTGCGATTTTCATCGCAAGACAAGACGGAAAAATCAGAAAACGTTACACTTCGACGGAAGAGGAAAGATTCATGATTTCTTCTGTGATGTCGATTGTCTTTTCGATGGGTAGTTTCAGCAGGTCAAGAGCCACTGGATCCAATCCTGCCGCGGCTTCTCGATTCCAATTGTCTTTGAGATTGTGCGCAAGACGATCGGCCAAAGACACCAAAACCGCGGGCAATTTGCTCGGATCTGTCGTGTCTGGAGCAGAATGGTGATGACGAATTCCAATGGCCACTTCCGTCGGCAATTTCCAACGCTGAGCTAATAGCTCACCCACATGAGTGTGATTGAAACCAAATACGCGATTTTCTGAGCTGGCACTATCTTCACCTGAACTGGCCGCCCAGCGAACGGATTCAATGAAGGATTTCGGCTGTCCATCGAGCAACACTACACGCCCCACATCATGCACAAGTCCGATGGTGTAGCATTCATCTGGCTTCATCGGAAAACCTTTGCAGTGCTTCGCAAAAATCTGTGTCGCCACAGCCACGCGAATCGAGTGCTCCCAAAACGCGTCGATATCAAAATCTGGATTATTGCGTAGGTGTTGATAAGACTGAATCGTCGTCGCTTGCAAAACGAGATTGCGAATGACTCGCGTTCCGAGAATCGACACGGCTTGCGCGAGAGAACTGACCTTGGTGCGCAAGCCATAGAAAGTCGAATTCGAAATTCTTAGTACCTTGGTAGCAATGGATTGATCGGTAGAAACGACACTGGCAATGTCTTGCGCCGAAGAATCTGGATCCTCGATCACGGTATTGAGCTTAGCCAAAGCTGCCGGAATCGTGGGGAGAGTGACGAGATTGTCGATTAATTGATCGAGTGTCTTTTCTGCCATGTAAATACCCGGTTTATGGGCTAGTTCATCGGCGTTTAGAAGATAGAAATTTAGAGAACAATCAATTCTTTGTAGAGTTTTTCTGTGTCGGCGACGAGACGGGAGGCTGAATAGCGCTCTCTCACCCATTCTCTAGCACTCAGTCCTAGAGATTCGCGTTGTTTGGGATCTTTTAAGAGACTTAAAACAATCCCTTCGAGCTCTTCACTTTCTCCAGCTGGGGCCAAAACTCCAAATTGACCCTGATCGAAAAGCTCTGCGATTCCTCCGACAGATCGGGCGACTACCGGCTTCGCTGCAGCCATCGCTTCAATTAATGACACCGGCAGTCCTTCGCTGAGCGAAGTCGAGACCACCAAATCCAATTCGCTTAGACAAGCAGGCATATCTTCACGCCAGCCCGCAAAGAAAATTCGATCCTGAAGCTCAAAAGAACGAACTTGATCTGCCAGATCACCTCGCAAAGGACCGTCGCCAATGAAAACGAAACGAATGTTCGATTCCATCAAACAAACCGCTGCTGCCATGGCAAGAAAATCGTTTGGGTTTTTGACTGGCACAAGACGCCCGATAAAACCAACGAGCAATTCATCTTCTGAAATTTTAAAACGTTTACGTAGAACTCCGCTTCGCCCGTTAGATTCGAGAAAGGGTTTTAAATCCAAGCCAGGCGGAATGACGCAAATCTTCGCTTCGCTTGTAATGCGATTCTCCAAAAGCTCTTGCTTTACCGATTCCGAAACCGCCACGGAGCGTTTCGTGAAACGGCTCAATATTCTCTCCGCGATTTTGCTGCAGCAACTCTTTAAATCACCAAAATGCCCTCGAAAATTCACTCCGTGATAGCTATGTACGCGAATCGGAACTCCCGCGAAAACTCCAGCCATTCGTCCCAAAAAACCTGCTTTCGCGAGATGAGTGTGCAAGATCATAGGCTTCTCTCGACGCAAAATTCTCCAAAGAGCAAAAAACGCTTTGAAATCATGCCAAGGGTTTAAGGAACGACGTAGAGAGTCCACTTTCTCAATCGATACTCGATCGCGCACGAAGGACTCATAACTTTCTCGTTCATCCGACTCCACACTGCCAAACACCAAATGGGTACGAAATCGTGAAGAATCGAGATCTCGACAAAGAGGAAGCAATTGTCTTGTAGGTCCTCCGAGATTGAGCCGGCTTGTGATGCGAACAATTTTGATCGGTTGTTTTGAATCTGTATTTGTCACTGAGCCATCACTTGCCGAGGCATAGACAACAGCATGCTTTGGACAATGTCTTTTAAAGAACGAGAAGGCACAGAGATCTTTTTCTCTCTCAATCTATCCAGAGAAGGAATTCGTGCGCGTGCGTCTTCGTAGTCCGCTCCATAACAAGTTTGACCCGGTAGAAATACGATTTTTGACGAGCTCTGAGAAAGATCGCGCACTAGTACAGCAAGATCATGAATGGAAATCGTCTGCTGTGAGCCGAGATTGAGAATTTCAAATCCAGCTTGTTTCGGCAACAAATCTACAAAGCAAGAAACCAACTCTCGCACATCTGCAAAAGATCTTTTCTGCTGTCCATCACCAAAAACCGTAATGGGCTGCCCTTGTAAACTTTGTTCAATCAAACGTGGCAAAACCATCCCGTAATTTGGTCGCTGACGCGGGCCAATCACATTGAAAAGCCGTAATGCAAGCGCGGGGATTTGTTGCTGCTCAAAAATTCTTTTCAACAATTGTTCTGATTCTAATTTCGCTCGGCCATAAGCAAAACGCGGACGATGCGGTAAGTTTTCAAGGCAAGCTTCTTCTTCACGAAGCGGATCGGGCGATCCCAATCCATAAACTTCGGAACTCGAAGTGAAAACAATCCCCACTCCGAGTTTGGCTGCTTCTTCAAAAACAATCTGTGCCCCCATTCGGTTTTCCCAATAGTTTTGAAATGGGTGATCCAGCAGAGCTTTGACACCGACCAACGCTGCAAGATGACAAACAAGATCACAGGACTTCAAAGATTTGCGAACAAGATTTCGATCTAAGCTCGATCCTTCCTTCCATTCAAAACTTCCCCAAACTCGCTGCAGATTTTCTAGGGAGCCGCTGGAAAGTCGATCCAATACACGGATCTGATGCCCTCGCTGAAGCAATTCTTCAACGAGATGAGATCCAATAAAACCTGCGCCACCCGTGACTAAAACACGCATGAGAACCTCTTTCTATCTGCTGGAGGAATTCAAAGAAAACAAAAAAACGCCGGGGAACTCGAAAGCTCCCCGGCGGATGTCGTCGGATCGGGACAGAAAAATCGGTTTAGAAATTGAAAATGGAGAGATGGTAGACAAACACCCCAAAGTACATAAAGAAAGCGAAGAACATGGTCTTACGGGCGAGAGCAAAGTTTTTGTGAAGGCAGAGAAAGCAAAGTACCAAGCCGATGCCCAAAGATTTAATGAAGATGAAGAGTCCAGGACCATGAACGAGCAATTGACGGACAAAGGGGTTCCACTCTTCCGCGCCACGGCCAATTTGGACTAAGGTAAAGAAACAATCGAGCAGATTGAACAGCGCGATCAAACAAAGCAACAAAAAGAGCGAGGCATCATAGCGGTCTACAAAGGTGCCTTCTTGACTTGGATTTCCTCTGCGATCGGCGGCACGACGGCCACCAAAAAGAGTGTATTTGGAAAGTAGAGGGGTTGATCGTCTGCGACGATCCACTCCGCGACGCTCGGCTGCTTGTGTTTCCATCACGATTGTAGCTTCCATCTTTTTCTCCCTAATTTAAAACCGCTTGGCCTAGTCAAAGCAAACGTTAGGCCAGATGGCCCTGAAAGAGGGAGTCATAAATTCATTATTTTCAATATCTTACAAAACTCAAAAATCGCCCTGTTTGGGCCGTTCAAAAAACTACACAAAACCAGTTGTTTTGTTGTTTTTTTTAAACAGTTTTGAGCAGTCGGGCTCCTTGATGATCTACTCTTGCTAACCGGCTCTGGGCGTTTAGTCCTGACTCGCGAAAACCTTTCAGCATGGCTAATCGCACTTTTTCGGCATCGTTCAAGCGAGCGACTAATGCGACCGTGGTAGGACCACTTCCGGAAAGCCCACATCCGAGAGCACCCGCTTTTTTTGCAAGTTCTTTCGCACGGAAGAAACCAGGAATTCCGAGACCACGAGCTGGCTCGATCAAGACATCCTCTAGACAAGTCTTCAATAACTCCGTGTCGTTTCGATAAAGCGCCGAGATGAAAAGTGCTAAATGCCTGGAATACTCAACCGTCTTGCTCAAAGAAACTTTCTTCGGTAATAGGCGACGTGACTTGCGGGTTTCAATTCGAATTTCGGGAGTCACACAAACCCAAATCCAGTTTTGATTCCATGGCAAAGAAACAATGCCGTTTTCTGCACTTCCTTTGGTGAGACAAACTCCTCCAAATAGCGAAGGCGCAACATTGTCTAGAGGCTCATCTTCAGTTGCAAAGCGTTCTCCATAACTAGCAAGTGGAAGCAATTCTTCTTTGGAAAATGGCCGATCGAAATGAGCATTCAAAGCAAAGGCAGCAGCTACTGCACTAGATCCAGATCCGCCTAAACCGGAACCGACAGGAAGATTTTTTTTCAAAACGAGATGAATCGGACGCCAGCTTCGCCCCTTCTTCTTCAGTATCTGAGCAAAACGCTTCGCCAAAGCAGGAACAAGATTGGATTTTAGATTTGTGGGGAGTTCTTTTTGATAAGTGCCCTGAACTTCAAAAACAAAACGCTTGGAATCACAAACAGCAACCGAATCCCCCCACAGAGAACCATCCAATGGCTGAATCGCAATTCCCAGCGTGTCAAAGCCTACAATGCCGTTACCCACACTGACTGGCGCAAAGGCTTCTGTCCAACGACTCATTTTTTCGATCGCAGTTTTTCGCCCCAATAAATGGGTGGATATTGCCTCTCACATTCGCGACGATCGCAGCGAGGACAAATGGGAGTACGGATTTTTTGTGGTTGATTCACATTGAGTGAGAATTGAACAATAATCGCGCCTCGTTTGGACTTGCACTTCGG
Organism: uncultured Planctomycetales bacterium; assembly: GCA_964570465.1. Classification (GTDB taxonomy): domain Bacteria; phylum Planctomycetota; class UBA1135; order UBA1135; family CAZMYG01; genus CAZMYG01. The sequence goes on along the minus strand of CAZMYG010000079.1, from coordinate 33 downwards.
GCAAGCTTTCAGCGCTCGATTTTCTTCAAACCA
>CAZMYG010000078.1:0-13588 GCA_964570465.1 uncultured Planctomycetales bacterium | reverse complement strand
GATTTTCAGTCAAGTGCTCTACCGACTGAGCTACCTGCCCCCAAAAAGAGAGGAAGAGAATAGAGATTGAGAGCAAAGGGATCAACCCCCTTGGAGCGCTGTAATTCGTTTTCTTGCGCCGAGGATATCGGCCTCGATTTGCTTTTTAAGGGCCGCAGAATCAGGGAATTTCTTTTCTTCGCGGAGCTTTTCGAGCAAATGTACTTCCAAATCGTTGCCGTAGAGCTCTCCTTCAAAATCCAACAAATGTGCTTCGGCTATATCGTGCGCTTCGTCCTTTTTGAAAGTCGGACGCCTACCTACGTTGAGCACGCAGTAGATCTTCTTCCCTGCAATTTCTGTCCATCCGAAATAAACTCCTCGCGAAGGAGTGAATTCATGATGCAGATTTAAATTCGCCGTGGGAAAACCCAAACGATGCCCACGATCATCTCCGTGAATCACCGTTCCATAAATCGAAGGAGTTCGACCCAGCATTGCAGCAGCGGTGGTGAGATCTCCCGATTGAAGAGCCTGGCGAATCGCCGTAGAGCTAACAATTTGTTTGCCCAATTGCGCAGGAATAATTTGTCGAATCGCAAAACCCAAACGCGAACCAATTTCTTGCAGCTTCTCTAAATTTCCTTCTCGATTTTTTCCAATCGCATTATCTGGTCCGAGTACTACACCCTTTGCGCGAAGATTTTTCACAAACCATTTTTCACAAAACTGCTCGGCACTCATCTCGCGCAAGTCTTCATCGAAGGAAAGAACAACCGTCAAATCGATTCCGAATCGTTCGAGTAAAACCAAACGATGCTCGAGAGAAGTGACTGCGGGCGGACTCTGCCCTTGAAGAAGTAATTCGGGATGACGGCGAAAAGTGAGAACGACGCTCTGCGCGTTTTGTGATTTTGCCCACTGCAAAGTCTCACGCAAAATGGCTTGATGACCTAGATGTACTCCGTCGAAAACGCCAATCGTCACAATGGACGGCGTAGATGAGGGCGAGAAGGCTCGCGGATCAAGAACCGCTTTCACGCGATTGAGTAAAACTTTCTTCGAGGAGTTTCAATTCTTTGCGCACGCGGCTGCGATCGGCTGGAGACATTCGATCGGTGAATAAAACCCCTTCGAGATGATCGTTTTCGTGTTGAACGATGCGGGCGCGGAAGTCATTGAAGGGAACGGATTCACAATTTTTTCCGGAGGCATCTTGGTAGTTCACCACAATGTCCCGGGCTCTTGCGATTTCGGCATAGATCTTGGGAAAAGAAAGACAGCCTTCTTCACCAAAGACTTCACCCTTCTTCGAGCGGATTTGAGGATTGATTAAAGCCAATTCGTCTTCTGCTTTTCCCGTCGGATTGAGAACTAAAATTCTCTTGGAAATTCCTACTTGAGGCCCCGCCAAGCCCACGCCTTTGAGCTTGTACATCATCGCAAACATCTCGCGCACGGTGTTTTGCAACTCGCGATCGAATTGTTCGACATTCGCCGCTTTGCGGCGAAGAATCGGATCTGGATAAAGTACGATTTCCATTCTAGTTCTCTTTCGGTATTCTCAGAGCTTTACTCTAAGCGGTTTTTCCAAAATCGCCAAGAACATGGACATCGACAAACATCTGGAAAAAGCACAAGATGCCGTCCGGCGAAAAAATTTCGACGGCGCGATTTCTCTATTTGAACAACTCCTGAAACTACAACCCGATCATCTCCGCGCTCGGAAAAGTCTCTATGAAGCGGCTCTTCGTCGCTACGAACATAAAAGGCCGATGAAGGCTTTGTTATTGGCCTCTGCAAGTCCAGCGCTAGCCGGTGCTAAATCTTTTTATGCGATGAAACGTTGGCAGCAAGCAGCAGATCAATATCAAAACGCCTTTTTACTCGACCCACAAAACGTCTCCTGGGGATTGAGCTTGGGAGAATGTTTTGAATTAGTTTCCTGGAAAGAAGCCGCATTGGCCGTTTACGAACATCTGTTTCAAGCGGACCCAAATAATCAAGAAGCGCTCAAACGCGCCGGTGTTTTGTATTACGCGAAAAAAGATCTGGCTCAGGCATTGGAGTGCTATGAAAAGGTGCTCGCCATCAATCCTCGCGATCAAGAAGCACTCAAAGCCAGAAAAAACCTCGCTGCCGAAGGCATTCTTCAAGAAAAAGGTTTTGAAACCGCGCGTTCATCGAGAGATTTGATCAAGGACAAGGATTTACAAAACAAATTGCAAGCGACGCCTCGTGTTGCACCGGAAGAACCCCCACTCGATACCGACGCTCAACAACTTCGCCGGATGGAAGAAGAAATCGAAGCACTACGTCAGCAAAATCCAACGGATGAAGCCAAGATCAAGGAACTGCAAAAGGCAAAAACCGAATGGGAGCTCGAGCGGGTCACAAAACAAATGCAGGAACGCCCCACCGATATGGGTTTACGCTTTCGCTTAGGCAAGTTATTGCTGAACGCTTCACGAATTGAGGACGCCATTGCGGAATTTCAACGCGCCGTTGGCGACCCGCGCTGGAAACTCGACTGTCATGTTCTCTTAGGTCAGTGTTTTTATAAGAAAGGCTTATACGAACTCGCCCGAAAGCAACTTGAGAAGGCTTTGGAACAAAGCTCCCCAGGCAGTGGGAAATTTAAAGAAATCCTATACAATCTTGGGCTCATTGCTCAGCAAATGGGTTCCAACTCAGATGCTGTTGGCTATTTTTCAAGGATTTACGAAATTGATATTGGCTACCGGGACGTCGCTCAAAAGATGGAGCGATTGAGATCTGGAGCCTGAGTTTTAGGAGAATTTAGATGCCTCATACTCGATCTGCCGCGAAACGATTGCGGCAAAGCAAGAAGAATAATCTGAGAAACAAGATTACCAAGTCCGCCATTAAGACTCATTTAAAGCGAGTCATGGCAGCAGTCACGGCGAAAGACAGCAAAAAGGCGGCAGAAGCATTGCCCTTGGCGATGAAAGCCATCGACAAAGCGGCAAAGGCGCATGCCATTCACGCCAATAACGCGGCGCGAAAAAAAGCCCAAGTCAGCCGAGCCGTCGCCTCCATCACAAAATAAGCAGCTTCTAGCGAAGCTGTTTTCGTTGTGAATCCTCTTTGGATTTCTCTCATCGCTGCCGCGATTACCATCGCTGGTGGCTTGCTCATTGTTTGTTGCTTTGAGTGGGTCAAGCGTAATGGCGATCAAATCACGGCTCTGGCAGCGGGAGTATTGGTCTCCCTCTCGTTGATAGAAATCCTCCCAGAAGCATTTAGTCACGCGACACACGCAGGACTTTGGTGCGCTAGCGGCTTTTTATTGATGTATTTCCTCGAGCATTTCTCTGGGAGTTCGCATTGTGCAGGAGACGAATGCCCAGAACGGGATATCTCGCTCATCGCCTATATAGGACTCTTCTTACATTCTTTGCTGGATGGAGCAGCGCTCTTTGCCAGCTATCAAATCTCTGCTGAACTGAGTCTGTTAATGGGAATCGGCGTTTTGCTGCACGAATTTCCTGAAGGACTCGCCAGCGGCGCGTTGCTGCTGCACCGAGGTTTATCGCGTAAAAAAGTTTTCTTGCTCACGGCCTTGGTCGGTTTGGCCACTCCTCTAGGAACGCTTTGTGCTCAACTCTTTTTCCCAGAAATGCAGCCCGGCTGGAGTTATCCCGTGCTCGCGGCGATTGCTGGCAGCTTTCTCTATACCAGCGTTGCAGGACTGCTCACCCATTCTCATAGAAAAAAAGATTGGAGCATCATTTCCTTTTTCCTATTAGGGTTTAGTTTCTTTGTGGTTTACGGACTCCTCGCCGATGGCCACGCCCATTGAAAGAATTCGATCGCGCTCTCACGAACTCATTCAAGCAGTTCGAGAGACGAGTTCTGGAAAGAACAAAGAGTACTTCCTTCTAGAAGGAGTGCGAATTCTCGAAGAAGCAAATCGCGTTCGCTTCCCACTGGAAGCCCTATTCTTCGAGCCAGGGCTTAAAACAAAACCCCGCGCTGGCGAACTCATCAACGATTTACAGAACAAAGCACAACGAGTTTGTGCCGTCGATGAAAGCCTTCTGCATTCGATTGGCGAGGTCGAAAACTCGCAGGGGATTTTGGCCTTAGCCAAAAGACCTCGATACGAACTTTCCACACTACTTGAAAAAGAAAAGGCTCCTTTTCTTTTGATTGCGGCGGGGCTTTCCGATCCCGGGAATTTGGGATCTTTGATTCGTAGCGCCGATGCTGCAGGTGCGGGTGCGGTGTTAGTCACGGAACAATCGGTTTCCCCTTTCAATTCCAAATGCGTTCGCGCCACCATGGGTTCAGTGTTGCGACTGCCTGTGCTCGAGTCTCAACCGTGGCCGGCGATTGAAGAATTCTTAAAACAAAAGTCAGTTCGAATTGTGGCAACCGATTCCCATGAAGGAATTGATTTTCGCGATGCGGATTATTCAGGGCCGATTGCCTTGTGTCTGGGTGCTGAGGCTGAGGGAATTCCTAAAGAAATTCGCAAGGCCACTTCGTTAACTGTACGCATTCGCCTACATCATGATGTGGAATCACTCAATGTCGCTGCTGCTGGCGCGATTCTCCTCTTTGAAATTGCCGGAGCGCGAAGATGAAAGATCTTTTTGGCGAGGAGAAACAGAATCGGGAAAAAGTCCCCCATGCGAGCTCGCCATTAGCCGATCGGATGCGACCGCAGACGATTGAAGAGTTTGTAGGACAAGAACATTTGCTCGGTGCTGGGAAAATGCTCCGCGTTTTGCTGGAAGAAGATCGACTCTCTTCGATGATTTTCTGGGGACCACCGGGAACGGGAAAAACAACTCTAGCTCGCATCTTGGCTCGTCAGAGCAAATCAAATTTTGTCCCTTTTAGCGCCGTTTTATCGGGAATTGCGGAAATCAAAGAGTTGATGCGACAAGCCCAGATAAATCGAGAACGCTCGGGCACGAGAACCTTGCTCTTCGTCGATGAAATTCACCGCTTCAACAAAGCGCAGCAGGATGCCTTTCTCCCCTATGTCGAAGAAGGACATATCATTTTGATTGGTGCCACAACAGAAAATCCTTCTTTTGAACTTAATGGAGCGCTCCTGTCTCGATGCAAAGTTCTGGTACTCGAACCGCTAAGCGTAGTGCAGCTAGTTGAAATTCTTCGCCGCGCTCTGACAGAGAACGAACGCGGTCTTGGAGCCAAGAAAATTCAAGCCGAAGAATCGGTGCTGACACAAATTGCAGAGCATTCCGATGGCGATGCTCGACGCGCACTCACTTCTTTGGATCTCGCTTCGAAACTTTTAAAACCCGGCAGCGCGTTGACTGCACAAGTCGTGCAAGAGGCTCTACAAAGAAAGTCTCTGCTCTACGACAAAAGCGGCGAAGAACATTACAACCTGATTTCGGCACTGCACAAATCCCTGCGCAACTCCGATGTCGATGCTTCGATTTATTGGCTCGCTCGCATGATCGAAGGGGGCGAGCATCCTTTATATATCTTGCGGCGTATGGTTCGTTTTGCTTCGGAAGACATTGGGCTCGCCGATCCTCAAGCGCTTGCCATCGCCTTGCGAGCTAAGGATGCCTTTGATTTTCTGGGAGCCCCAGAAGGATATTTAGCGATCGCGGAAGCCGCTGCTTATCTCGCATTAGCACCCAAATCCAATGCGATTTATGTCGGCTTTGGAAATGCTCAGGAAGAAATTAGCCAACATCCCGCGGAGCCCGTTCCCCTGCAAATCCGCAACGCACCGACCAAACTCATGAAAGGACTGGGCTATGGGCAAGACTATGAATATGCCCACAACTCAGAACAAGGGCTCACAGGAATGAGCTGTTTACCGCAGCGTCTTGCAGGAAAACGTTTCTATCAACCTACAGAACGCGGTCTCGAGAAAAAACTGAAAGAACGGCTTGTTGAGATAGAAAACTTACGCGACTCCTTGAGAAAAAAACCTTCGTAGTGAAAATATTCCCCCGTGGGCCCGAAATGGGCGGACCTTTTTTCGGCCCACCTAATTAGGAGAGTTCGTCATGAAGAAAACGCTGGCTCTGCTCGTTTTTGTCTATTTCTCTACTTCCAATTGTTTTGCCCAGGAAGACAAGGCTGAATCGAAGCCGAGCAAACAAAGACTCGCCGAAATCCTGTTTCAAGGCGCTCTGGAAGAAGGAGTCGAAGATCATGTCGAGCTAAGTTTCCTACCGAGTTCTGAAGAGACTCTGCAAAAATTAATCGGCCGAATTCAAAAGGCGAAAAACGATCCCGAAATCCAAGGCATGGTTTTGCGAGCAGATTCTTTGCAAATCGGAATGGCAAAGACTCAAGCATTGCAACGCGCGTTGGCCGACTTCCGTAGTTCTGGGAAAAAGATTCACGCCTATCTCGTTCAAGCTTCTACCAAGGAATATCTGCTGGCCTGCAACGCCGATGAAATCTCGATGACGCCAAGTGGTTTCTTGATGCTACCAGGGCTTCGCATTGAACTTACCTATATGAAGGAGTTGCTCGATTGGTTAGGCGTTCAAGCAGATGTAATTCATATCGGGGAATTCAAAACCGCTTTTGAAAATTACTATCGCAATGAGATGTCACCTGGGCAAAAAGAGGCATTAGGAGCCATTCTCGATGGTTTCTATGAGCAAATCATCCGCACAATTTCTGAAGGCAGAAAAATGTCCAAGGAGCGCGTTCAAGCGGCCATTGATTCCGCCATGTTCATGGGCACTCAAGCACGCGCGCGAGGTTTAGTTGATTTCACCGAATATGAAGATGAGTTCATGACTCGCCTGAAAACGATTTACGGGCAGAAGCTCGAGGTGGTTGAAAAATACGGAATGAAGGAAAAGTCCGAAATCAATTTTTCCGATTTCACCGCAATTTTTCAAATGTTTGGCGAGATGATGAAAAAACCCGAGACCCCTCGTGGGGAAAAAATCGCGGTGATTTATGCCATGGGCCCAATTCACACCGGAAAAAGTGAGTCTTCCGCCTTTGGTGGAAAATCGATGGGCTCTGCAACCATGGTCAAAGCGATTCGCGAAGCTGCAGATGATTCCAATGTGAAAGGGATTGTATTGCGCATCAACTCTCCAGGCGGATCTGGACTCGCTTCGGATGAAATGTGGAGAGAGATCGTGCGCGCCAAAGCGAAAAAACCTTTCGTCGCTTCAATGTCCGATGTCGCTGGATCTGGCGGTTATTACATTGCCATGGCGGCCGATTCGATTGTCGCAGAAGAAGGAACGATTACAGGCTCCATCGGCGTGATCGGAATGAAGCTCGTTTTGAGCGGGCTCTACGACAAGATTGGCGTTCATCCTCAGGTCATCCAGCGAGGGAAGAATGCTGGCATTTTTTCCTCTAGCTCTTCTTTTAATGAAGAAGAACGTTCGCTGATGACTCGTTATTTGGAATCCTTCTATCAGGAATTTGTGAGCAAGGTTGCTGAAGGTCGCAATCGGCCGTTTGATGAAATGGAGAAAATCGCTCGAGGAAGAATTTGGACGGGCACAGAGGCCAAGCGAATTGGACTTGTCGATGAACTAGGTGGGCTCGAAGAAGCCATTACCATTGCGAAGAAGAAAGCTGGCTTAGATCCGCTGAAGAAAATGCCTTTGCTCGAGCTGCCAAAACCCAAGACTTTCATGGAGCTTCTGGAAGACGGCGGTTTTCCGTTTGGGCAAGTCCGAGAATCCCAGTTGCTCCATTTCCTGAATCAATCGATTCGAGGTTTGGCTTCCCTACGCGATTCGAACGGACTGCTCCAGCTTTTCCAAACAAATAGAGCCGAATCACACTATTTCCTAATGCCTTTTGAGTTTCATTGGCGCTAGAACGCTAGTACCCAATTGACAGTCACCGCAGGGAGCTGGAGAATCTGCCCTTGGTTTTTGCCAAAGCCGCAGCTCAAGGGGCGAGTACCCCTCAAGTTCAGTAGTCTTGATTGCCGATGGGCTGAGCTGTTTATGTTTGTTTTTCTAACCCCTAACCCATTCATTTGGGGAGTTTAGCTATGAGCGGAGATCAGACACTGAAGTGTGCGGATTGTGGCAGTGATTTTTCTTTCACCGCGGAAGAGCAATCGTTCTTCCAAGAGAAGGGCTATACCAACCCTCCTAAGCGCTGTGCGACTTGTCGCCAGAAGCGAAGAAATCAAGGGGGAGGACGTGGTCGCTCGGGCGGTGGAGGACGACGTGGTGGTGGCGGCGGCGGCTTCCGTGGAGGTTCCGGGGGCGGCGGCGGGTCACGAGGAGGCGGTGATAAGCCTCGATTTACGATTGTTTGCAATGCTTGCGGCCAGGAAGCGTCCGTTCCCTTCGAGCCAATTCAGGGCCGAGCGGTGTTCTGCCAGAGCTGCTATCGCGAACGCAAAGGCGTTGCAAATTAGTTTGTTGCGAAACAAAGGAGACTGATTTGGGTATTCGAGTACAAGTTCGACCGAACGAAACGTTGGAAACCGCATTGCGCCGTTTCAAGCGACAGTGCAACTATTCTGGTGTCTTCCGCATCGCAAAAAAGAAGGCCTATTACGAGAAGCCCTCCGAGAAGCGTCGTCGAGAAGCGAGAGAGCGTTTGAGAACGATTCAAAAAGCGACTCGATCACCACAAAATCCAAGCACGCCAACTCTGTAACGATTTGTCGTCCGGATATTAATTAAGAGAGTTCTTGCAGCACGATCTCTCGAAAGCTCCAAGTCATCTCGAATTCAAGGTCGATAAAGGCCAAGCGGGTTGTCGTCTCGATCTTTTCCTACGCGAAAAACTCCCCTGGAGATCTCGTACTGGAATTCAACAACTGATTGAAGACGGCAAAATTCTTCGCCGACTTCCAGGCAAACGCGAAGCAAGCGAAGCCAAGCGTCCCGCAGGACGCTTAGTTTCCCAAGAGATCGTCTCTTTCTTAGTTCCCCAGCAACTCGAATCCGAACTCGTCGATTCTCCCCCACCTGCCGAATTACAAATTGTCTACGAAGATCGCTATATCGTTGCGGTCAACAAACCCCCTGGAATTGCCGTACATCCCAGTGCTCGCTATCGCGAACATACTTTGATCTCTTTACTGCATAGTCGTTACAAAAAGCATCAAGATCCCAGCCGGGACATGCTACCCAAACTTTGTCATCGCATTGATCGAGAAACTTCAGGTCTCGTTCTCGCGGCAAAAGATGATCTGGTTCGATCGCATCTAGGAAAAATCTTTGAAGGTCGAAAAGTCGAGAAAGAATATCTGGCAATCGTCGAAGGCGAAGTGCGCGACGACAAAGGTGCAATCGATTTTTCCTTGGCTCCTGCCAGAGATAGCCAAGTGCAAATTCGTATGGAAGCTAGAAGAGATGGGAAAGGATTTCCCTGTTTCACGGAGTATGAAGTGTTGCATCGCTATGACGGATATACCTTTCTCGCCGCTCGACCCAAAACCGGCAGACAACATCAAATTCGTGTCCACCTTGCAGCGATTGGTCATCCGATTATTGGTGATAAAATTTATGGCCCCGACGAGAATCTCTTTCTAAAAGCTCTCGAATCGGATCTGCGAGCCGAAGATAAAGAATTACTCAAACTCGATCGACACGCACTTCATGCACATCGCTTGCGCTTTGAACATCCTGCTCTGAAACAAGAGATTGAACTCGTTGCGCCGCTTAGCCAAGATTTAGAGGATTTTCTACGTTCTCTGAAATAGTTCCGACCTCAGGAAAAAGTGGAGTGCTCAAACGATAGCGATCGGTTGGGTAATAAAGCTCGCGGCTGATTTCGCGTTTAGCTTTGGGATGAAGAATGACGACTTTGGGTCGTGGTCGATTTTTGTTTTTATCTTCGAAAGAGTTTTTGGGACTCCCATTGATTGAAATGCGCTCGCCCATAATGGCCCGAAGCTTACACTGAAGCCTTCTTGACTGACAAGGGGTCAGAGAGCCAACCGTCTTCCTGACTCCAGACTCCTTCTCTCCAAAACACCTCTGTGGCATGACCGGTTTCGCTGGTTACTCGATTCGCAATTTCCTGTAAATTCTTTTTAGAGACAGGCTTTAAACGAGAATCTGCGGGAGGACGGTCCAGCGAATAAACCTGAATACTGCGCGGGGAAAAGCTCTTCAAATAAGCAATCCATTGATCAATTTCTTCTTGCGAAGTATTCGAAATCGGACCATCAACAAATAAAGACTGAATGATGTAAGGCGTCTTCACTTGGCGAATTCCAGAGACAATTTTTTCAAAATATGAAGACTTCACACCATTCATTTTTGCAAATGTCTCGGGAAGTCCCCACTCGAATTTCAAAGCCGGCGAGTCATAGCAAGCTAAAGCTTCTCGGACATCCGCCTTATCCAAATGCATCGCATCGCTGAGTAGAGAAAGTTTTGCCGCAGGCCAAAAACGATTTCTCGCTTCTTTCAAATAACGAGAAATTGCCAAAAACTCCGGATGTAAAGTCGGTTCGCCATTACCTGCAACGGTGATGTCATTGAGAGAAAGTTTCTCTGCGTGCAATCGAGCGAACTCTCGATCACAGGCTTCACGGATTTCTTCAAAACTAGGAAGTTTAGTCGAAGCATTTGCTTGATTGACGGCTTTTGCAAAACCCAACTGACAATAGCAACAATCTAGAGAACAAACTTTTCGATTAGCAGGAAGAAGATTAATGCCGAGACTTCGGCCGAATCGTCGCGAATTGACAGGACCGTAAAGAATTCCTTCGTACAGCGGAATCGTCACCAGAACACCTCTAGAGAGCGCTGATTAGCTCACGCGGACTTCATGTCCATCGGAAGCCAAGAAGCGAAGCCGCATTTCTCCCTCTTTGACCTTGGCATCCCCAATCAAAATCACATTCTTCTGGAATCGATCTTCGAGATTGAGCAAGGTTCGCCGCTTCACATTGGAAAGATAATGTTCGACATCTGGATGCACGCTGATTTCGATGGTCGAAAAACCGCTCTTGCCCAAAGAGGCCTGAACATCGCGAAGCACCGAGAGACTCATCGCTTCGGGAGTTTTTACCATGCCACCCCCACCGCAATGGCTGCAAGGACTGAACAAAGCTTTTTTGAGTCCTGGACCCATGCGCTGTCGGGTCATTTCCAAAATTCCAAACGGTGAAATACGAGCAAGTTTGATTCGTGCACGATCGTTGCGAATGTGATCGCGGAAACTGCGCTCCACATCACGACGGTGCTTGGATTCGATCATATCGATGAAATCGATCACGATCACACCACCAAGATCACGTAAACGAATCTGTCGGACGATCTCGGGAATGGCATCGAGATTGGTTCGATAGGCCGTTTCTTCAAGATCGGCTTCACGGCGATATTTCCCCGAATTCACATCGATCGCTACGAGCGCTTCTGCCTGATCAATGACAATCGAACCACCACTAGGTAAAGGAAGTTTGCGTTGGAACAGCTTTTCAAGCTCAACTTCGATTCCAAAGTTATGAAAAACCGGGACGGTGAGATTGTAAAGCTTCACCCGGTTTCGATAACGCGGCATGATGCGCGTGACGAAATCCTGAATGCGCCGATAAACCGGTTCGCTATCGACCAGGACCTCTGCAATCTCCGAGCTAAATACATCTCGCATTGTTTTGATGGCGAGATCGCTTTCCTCGTACATCACCTGCGGAGCGCGTCCGGAAGAAAGTCGGCGTTCGAAAACTTTCCACAAGCGCATGAGATAGTCGAGATCCTTCTGTAAATCTTTTTTACTGCGATCTACACCGGCGGTACGAACAATAAAACCCATACCCGGTGGAGGATTCAATTCTTCTAGCAGCTTCTTGAGCCGACGTCGTTCTTTCTCATCGTTGATTTTTCGAGAAACTCCGCAACGCGAAAGACTCGGCATCATGACGAGATAACGACCAGGAATAGAAATGAAAGTCGTCAGGCTAGGTCCCTTGCCGCCAATGCCATCTTTGGTGATTTGCACCACCACCTCTTGGCCTTTGCGCAAAAGCTTCTGAATTGGCAAACGCTCCTTAGCACGAGGACGCTCTTTTAAAGCGGCTTCGTTCTTAGAGCCATTTTCATCTTCGGAATCTTCCACCGCAGAACGCAATGATTCCGGACCTTCACCTTCAGCCGCTTTCGCACTGCCGAGCTCAGAAAGTTGAAACCCTTCTTTGCCATAAATCGGCATCACATCGGAAGCGTGCAAGAATCCATTACGTGCGGCGCCAAAATCGACAAAAGCCGCGTCGATCGAAGGTTCAACATTGATCACTCGCCCTTTGTAAATATTACCTAGATAAGAAGTCTGAGAAGCGATGTTGACATAAAGCTCTTCTAGGATGTTGCGATTGACGACAGCAACGCGACTCTCTTCCGAGTCCATGGCATTGACGAGAATACGTCTTTGGCCTAGCGGCTTGGGTTCTTCGCCTTCGTCATCCAAATCTTCTGCTTCGGAGCCTGGTGCTATATTTTCAAACTCTTCTCCAACCGAAGCATTCGGATCGGACTCCTCTCGCGGTGACATTGGTTCAATAAAATCCGTCTCCGATGGAAGTGGCAAAGCAGAGCTTCCGCCTAAAGAGGTGGTTTGTCCCATTCCTCCATGAGCAAAGTCTGAATGTTGACTTCGATTCCGTCCGCCACGTCCACGCCCACGCCCTCCCCGGCGCCGTCTGCGGCGATGCCCGCCTCCGGGATTTGGACCTGATTGCCCGCCCTGTCTAGGAAAAGATCCCTGTTCGGGGGCTTTGGTATCCATACCGGTTAAAGATTGACTGGGTTCTTGAGATGCCGCTGACGAATGAGGGAAACCCTCTGCCGCCCCGAAAGAGTCTGTGGGACGACTCATGCTGTCTGACATGAAATTCCTATTCCGAAACTGGAGGCGCGCAAAACGAGCGCTGCAGCTCCTGTTTCCTAATCAAAGTTTCAATAATAGATTCAAAAAGATAAAGAAAACGGAGTCAGAGTGTAACGAGCATGCCAACAGCACGCAAGCTATAGCGTAACTAATTACTCTGACTTGGTTTCTGCACTATCTACAGTCTTCTTCGATCTCACAGGGAAGAGTTCTTCCAAACGAGAACGATAAAGCTCTGCACGCTTATCCAGTTCACGTTCGAGTAAAGCGTCTTGCTCTTCCGTGCTGCGAATCACGGTTGGAGTGATCAAAACAATCAGATTGCGCCGATCGTCGGAGGAATCCTTGAATCGGAACAGCCAGCCCAGGATGGGGATATCCATCAACCCAGGAACTCCTCGTTCGATATAGCTTTGGCTAATCGTAGAGAGTCCGCCGATGACTGCGGTATGCCCGCTTTCGAGCATCATGGTCGTAGCCATCGTGCTCGAACCAATTCGGGGCAAGGCAATGGTCGAAGTGGCGCCCGTATTTCCAAGAGTAAAAATTTCAAATCCTGCAGGCGAGATCGAGCTCGCAGGAGAACTTCCCGTCAAAGAGTTCTGAGTCGGAATCATGTCCATCATGATTTTGTCTGTGCCTGGAACCACATGGGGAATCATCAAAAGCTGAAAACCAATTGAAACTGGAGACTTCGATGCTTCGACAACGGAAATCTGTAAACCACCAGCTTGACCTTGTTCCGTGCGCACTTCGGCATAAGGAACTCGCTCACCCACAAAAATCGTTGCCGGTTGATGAT
>CAZMYG010000077.1:0-13651 GCA_964570465.1 uncultured Planctomycetales bacterium | reverse complement strand
TCTCCAGAATCAAGCGGGCGAGTCGTCGAGATTTCTCATCGCAAAGGAGAAATGGTGAAGCAAGGGGAGCTCTTGATTCGCTTGAACGATCTCAGTCAGCGCGCGCAACTTGCACAGGCAAAAAGTAATTTCGAAGCTGCACAAGCTCTACACCGCGAAGCCTGTTTTCGTTCCGAACGAGCAGCAAGTGAATTGGAGCGCAATCGCAAGTTGGCAGCGGATGAAGTGGTTTCGATGGATCTTGTCGAACAATTACAATCCAACTTTGATGCTTTACGGCAAAGCTGCGAGTCCACCTTAGCCAAAGTAGAACAGGCCAGTGCGGCGATCGAAGTTGCGCAAGCCGAACTTGCGAAAACGGCGATTTTTGCCCCCTTCGATGGAGTGATTGCAGAGTTGACTACAGAGCTCGGTGAGTGGATTAGTCCAGCTCCTGCCATGATGGTGGTGCCGGCAACCGTCGATCTCATCAATACCTCTTCGATTTATCTCAGTGCTCCGATGGATGAGGTGGACTCCACCGTCATTCAAAAAGGGCAAGCCGTGCGCGCCATGATTGATCCGTTTCCGCAGAAACAGTTTGCCGGCCATGTAGTTCGCGTAGCGCCGTTCGTTCTCGATATTGAATCGCAGAATCGAACCGTAGAAATCGAAGTGGAATTGGAAGATCGAGCATTCGCAGCGCAGCTTCTTCCCGGCACTTCTGCAGACGTCGAGGTGATTTTGGAAGTGCGAGACAATGTTCTGCGTATCCCAACTTCGAGTGTGTTGCAGGGGAACAAGGTATTAGTCGCACAGAATGGAGCCTTGGAAGAGCGTTCGGTTACGACCGGAGTTCGCAATTGGGCTTACTGTGAAATTGTGGACGGACTTGCGGAAAAAGAATCGGTGGTGACTTCTCTCGACCGCGCCGAAATAAAAGCGGGAGCTGTTGTTTCTATCTCCAAGGAGAATTCCTCGAAGTGATCCGCCTCGAGAAGATTTCGCGAATTTATCAACTAGGGGAGAACTCTGTTTACGCTTTGCGTGAGGTTACAGAAAATATCGAAGCGGGTGACCATGTAGCGATCATGGGGCCGTCGGGTTCTGGGAAATCTACTTTGCTTAATTTAATTGGCTGTCTCGATCGACCAAGTTCGGGACAGTATTTCCTCGATGGCGGTGAAGTCAGTCAGTTGAGCTTGGCGGAACTATCCCTTGTACGCCGACACAAAATCGGTTTTATCTTCCAATCCTATCATCTGATCCCCAGGCTCGATGCTGCGGGTAATGTGGAATTACCGATGATTTTTGCGGGAATCCCAAAATCCGAAAGACGAGCGCGTTCCGCAGAATTGTTAGAGAGCGTGGGTTTGCGCGAAAGAATGCATCATCGCCCAGATCAACTCTCCGGTGGAGAACGACAGCGGGTTGCGATTGCGCGCGCGTTGTCGATGAAGCCCAAAATTTTGCTTGCCGATGAACCCACGGGAAATCTGGACAGCATTTCTGGCGAACAAGTGCTCGAAATTCTCGAGCAGCGCAATCGCGAAGGTTTGACGCTACTCGTCGTCACTCACGATCCCGCCGTTGCGCGACGCGCAAAACGAGTGATTGTGCTCAAAGATGGTGCAATCATACGCCGACTCAAGGCGAGCGAAGTTCGATCGGTGAGCGATTTGTTCGCGGTGAAATCCGAGCCATGAATTGGTGGGACCCGCTTGCTTTGGCCGGGAACGCGTTGCGAAAACATCGCCTGCGCAGTTTGTTGACCTTACTTGGGATTGCGATTGGCGTATGCGCAGTGCTTGTGCTTACGGCGATTGGAGAAGGGGCGCGGCGCTATGTGATGGGGCAATTCTCTTCCTTAGGAACCAATCTCATCGTTGTCATTCCTGGAAAAACCGAAACGCAGGGCGCGTTTCCTGGAATGGGCGGGGCACCCAAAGACATGACTCTCGAGGATGTCTTAGCTTTGAGACGTGAGATTCGAGAGGTACAGCGCATCGCCCCAATCTCGATGGGCACTGAAGACATCTCTTTCGGTGAAAAAAAGCGCGCCGTTCCTGTGCTCGGTACCAATTCGGATTTGCTCGAAGTGCGCAATCTGGAAATGGCACAAGGACAATTCCTCCCGGCTCTCGATTTAGATCGCGGCGCTTCGGTGGTTGTGTTGGGCAAAAAAGTAGCAGAAGAGCTTTTCCCGATCGAAACCCCTTTGGGAAAAGTGATTCGCATTGGTGATTGGCGTATGCGCGTGATTGGGGTAACGGGTGCGCGTGGAGTTCATCTCGGCATGGATCTCGATGATGCGGTGTTCATTCCAGTTGCCACAGGAATGAAAATGTTCGACCGCTCTTCACTGTTTCGCATCATTCTGCAAACACACTCGCACCAGGAAGTGACTTTTGTAAAGGAACGGATACTCACCATTTTTAGAGAGAGGCATCGCGAAGAAGATGTGACCTGTCTTACGCAAGATGCGGTGGTTTCTTCTCTTTCAGGAATTCTGAATGTACTGACTGCAGCTTTAGCGGGTATCGCAGCAATTTCACTCGCCGTTGCTGGAATCGGGATCATGAACTTGATGCTCGTCACGGTTTCTGAACGGGGTTTTGAAATTGGTTTGATGAAAGCGGTAGGCGCTTTTCGCTCGCAGATTTTAGGACTCTTTCTCGTCGAGGCGGCAATGCTCTCTATGCTCGGCGGTTTGATTGGTCTTGTGATGGGCTGGGGGCTTGTTCAAATCTTTGGAAAAATTTATCCCGATTTTCCTGCGGCCACTCCACTTTGGGCTTTGATGTTAGCCCTTGGTATTTCTCTTTTTGTCGGCGTTCTTTTTGGTTGGCTTCCCGCTGCAAAAGCGAGTCGTCTCGATCCGGTGCAGGCGCTTTCAAAGAGGGGTAAATGAAAGGGCGAGATCTTTTTCAACTAAGCATCGGAGTGATTCGCAGTCATCCATTGCGTTCGATCCTTTCCATGCTTGGCATTGCGATTGGAATCGCGGCTGTTGTTTTATTGACTTCGATTGGAGAAGGAGCGCGGCGCTACATCCTTTCTCAGTTCACTCAATTTGGAACGAATATTCTTTCCGTGCACCCAGGAAAAGTGAAAACCCTCGGTGTGCCTGGAGTGCTTGGTGGAACAACTCGCAAACTCACGATTGATGACGCAGAAGCTCTGCATCGATTGCCGACTGTGCAACTCATTATTCCTTCTGCAGTGGGGCAGGCGAATGTAGAAGCGCGCGGGTTGAATCGAAGTGTGGTCATCATTGGCACCACTTCGGATGGACCGGATCTGTGGAGATTTGGTGTGCGATTCGGAACTTTTCTTCCTGCGGGTGATCCGCGTCGTGGATCGAGTCTTGTCGTGCTTGGTCCTAAACTCAAACAAGAATTATTCGAACATCACAATGCCTTGGGCCAGTACGTTCATATCGGCGGTACACGTTTCCAAGTCATCGGAGTGATGGAGTCCAAAGGAAATATGTTGGGCTTCGATCTCGATGACACAGCGTTTATCCCCGTGGCTAGTGCCATGAAATTGTTCAATCTCGAAGAACTCACTGAGATCAATGTGCAATTTCATGAAGGCGCCCAGAGTGAGCAGGTCGGAGCAGCGGTAACGCAATTACTGAAGGACAGACACGACGGAGAAGAAGATTTTACTGTGACGACTCAGGACGCCATGCTTTCGGTATTCGACAACATCATGAATATCATCACCATGGCGGTGGGTGTGATCGGAGGCATTTCTCTACTCGTCGGGGCGATTGGCATTTTGACCATGATGTGGATTGCGGTGAATGAACGCACTGCAGAGATTGGACTCATGCGTTCTTTAGGCGCCAGCGCGGCGCAGGTGCGTCAGCTGTTCTTTGCCGAGTCAATCCTATTGGCCCTGGTCGGAGGAATTTGGGGAATCTCAATGGGCCTTGGAATCGCTGCGATTATCCGGTTCGCCGTACCAGGTTTGCCGGTTTTTACTCCGAAAGAATATTTGTTCTTCGCTCTTGCTGTCAGCACGGTGACGGGATTGCTCGCGGGCATTCTTCCCGCCAACCGTGCTGCTACGCTTGATCCGATTGAAGCATTACGTGCGGAATAGAATTTAGAACATCCAGCCTACGCCAAGATTGAATCGGCCGATTTGATCGCCATCTTCGTCGCGCCAGCGTTCGTAGTCAGCTTTGAAGGCAATCTTTCGAATTGGGTAGTAAGCGATCCCAGCCGTCCAAATTCCTCGATCAGCGTTGGCATTTCTCGCGAAGCCAGATGGAATCGAGTAATTCGTGTCGAGTTTTTCACGACGCAGGAAAACGACGAGATCTTTTTCGTCCTGAGCGGATTCTTTCGTGAGCAGATGATAAGCCGCCTCTGCGTACCAGCCCTGCATGATGCTTGCGACAGTGCCTCCAACGACAGTCGAGATATTGTCCGCGTTGGTAATATGAGTTCTGGCGAATTCTCCGTGCAGTTCAAGATTGCCCATGCGGAGATGGCCATCGATTTCATAGATGCCAACCGTGACTCGACCTAAGCCTGCGCCATCTTGATCGGCGCCTCCAAAATATCCGGAAGCTCCCAAAGTGAGTTCTTGAGTTGTTCGATGTTCAATCCGTCCTACCAAAGCTAAATCTTCAGCTTGAGCTTCGGAGTTTGCATGCAACCCTCTCCCATTTCGGATTCCAGAAGTTGCACTAAAAACACTCGCATCGAGCCCATTCACCAAATAGAGGCGGTAGCTCAGATTCGTATCCGCATCTCTTCCAGCGATTCCAAGTCCGATTTCTTGCCAAGTGGTTGGAAGAAGATATGCCTGAACGTAGGGACGCTCGACGCTGTAGTAATTCGGTGGCTCGTGAAACTCATTGAGCGAACCCATGGGCATAAGCAGAGCTCCCACGCGGAAGCTCAACCCCGAGTTAATGTCCGCTTCGAGCTGAGCATATTCGAGTTCGAGTTCATGCGCCGCGTGTTCATAGTCCAGTTCCGCATCGAAGCGGATTTCTTCGTTGAATTCATAGACCCAACCCAAAACCATGCGATGAAAATCGAGTTCGGCGCCATTGCGAGCGACGGTTGCGCCTGTCCCTAGGTTGTTATAGTGAACTTCGCCGTAGCCATGGAAGTGGAGCTTAGAAAAAGGATCATGCTCAGATTGGCTCGCATGGAGTTTTTCTTTGAGTGAGCGGTATTCGGATTCCAGGAACTCCAGTCGTTTTTCAACACTTTGATTGGTTGTTTGTGCCACGGCGTTTGCTGTAAAGCTTGCTCCGAGCAATAAGACCCCAAGAATCGTAACCCGATTTGACATGCGTTTTCTTCCCTTTTAGATCGTTGACTGGAATGAAATTGAGAACTGTTCTCAATTTCAAAAACAGGCTATGGCCCGACAGGCAATTCGTCAATGGGTAAAACTAAGATTTTTGAGCTTTGAGTTCGCGAATCGATTTGGTTAGAGCGGGCAAAATCTCAATCGCGTCGCCGACAATGCCGTAATCGGCAACTTTGAAGATGGGAGCTTCAGCGTCTTTGTTAATGGCGACGATGGTTTTGCTTGTGCGCATTCCTGCTAAGTGTTGAATCGCTCCGCTGATTCCCACAGCGATATACAAACCAGGCGCAACGGTTTTCCCTGTTTGTCCTACTTGTTCACCATGGGGTCGCCATCCCGCGTCTACCACAGCGCGCGATGCGCCAGTTGCAGCTCCAAGCGCAGCTGCTAATTCTTCGAGCAGATTCCAGTTTTCTGGACCTTTTAATCCGCGTCCGCCGGAAACAACAACGGGTGCTTCGGCGACATCGAGTTTGCCGCCGCTCGCAGCGAGAGTTTCTTTTGTGATTGTTTTGCAGTCGCTTGAGTTGACTCCGCTTGTCACTTTTTCGACATTAGAATTTCCTGTGCCTTCTTCAATAGGAAAGGCGTTAGGTCGCAATGTAGCCATGAATGGCGAGGCATCGGTTTCAAGTAATTGATAGGCCTTGCCGGCATAAATGGGGCGGCGTGCTCTTAGCTTGTTCCCAGCAACCAATAATTCAGTGCAATCAGAAGCGAGTCCGACTTGCAAAATGGCTGCCACGCGAGCGCCCAAATCTTTCCCTTGAGAAGTCGAGGAGAAGAAAATCGCCGAGGCATTTTTCGATTTGGCAACAGATGCGATTGCTTTGGCATATCCGTCTGGGGAATAGCTCAACAAAGCCGCATCTTCGACATGATAAGTCGTCTTCGCGCCATACTTGCCAAGCGAGCTCAATGCGTTGGCATCAACTCCAGCACCAAGCGCGAGAGCCGCGACTTCTTGACTGGTAGATTTTCCTAGTTTTGCTGCAGCGGAAATGGTTTCAAAAGAAGTGCTTCGAAACTTCCCTGCTTTGTGTTCTGCGTAGATGAGATACATCAGAGCACCTTCGCTTCCTCGCGCAGAGCACGAATTAGTTCAGAGACGGCTTCCGGTCCTTTACCAACAATGCGTCCAGCCGCTCGAGCCGCAGGCAAGGTCATTTCAACCAATTTCATCTTGGATTCAGTTTCAGTTGCAGCAACTTCTTCTATGGTCTTTTTCTTTGCCGCCATGATTCCCTTCAGGCTGGCATAGCGAGGTTCATTCAAACCTTTTTGCGTGGTAAAGACAGCAGGCAGATTGGTTTCGATGAGTTCTCGGCCTCCCTCGACTTCCCGTTCTACAGTAGCCTTTTTGCCATCGAGTGTGAGTTTCACCACTTCACAGACACAAGGTAGTCCTAACAAAGTGGCCACGCGTTGTCCCACTTGATTGTTGTCCTGATCGACGGCTTGTTTTCCAAAGAAAATCACATCGTGCGGCATTTTTTGAATTTGAGCGGCCAGCATCGTTGCGATGGCAAAGGCATCGCGGGAATACATCTTCTCGTCCTTGAGTAGGATGGCCTTGTCGGCGCCCATAGCAAGAGCGGTTCTCAATTCCTTTTGAACTTCGTTCGGTCCTAGAGAAAGAATCGTGACTTCCCCCGCACCCGCCTTCTCCTTGATTCGCAGCCCTTCTTCGATGGCAATCTCATCATAGGGATTGAGCACATACTCGACTCCGGTTGGGTCGATGGACTTGCCGTCCGCGGAAATCTTGATCTTCGTATCCGTGGAAGGAACGCGTTTGATACAGACAATTACATTCATGGGTAGATTTTGGCTGGAAAAGGAAAGCGAAAATACTAGCGGTCGATCAGAGAGGGATCAACTTCTTTCGCCGGTTTGGTCGGAATTTGGCAATCCAGGCATGACTTCGACGAGTTTCTTGCTCTGTCTGCGTTTCTCGCGGCGAATCACATCGTCAATGAAAATAGGGGTGAGTTCTGGATCAAGCGCTTTGTAAACCTGGTGGCGCAAAAATTCCGCGGCCTCCATAAAGGGCATCGGCGTTCGATAGGGGCGATCAGAAGTAATCGCATCGAAATAGTCTGCGATTTTGACAATTCGCGCTTCGAGCGGAGTTTCTTGCGCCTTCAATCCCTTTGGATAACCGGTGCCATCGAAGTGTTCGTGATGCCCGCAGACCATGCAAATGAACGGATGAAAATGCGAGATGGGATTCAGGCACTGCTCACCAATTTCAGGATGCTTCATGATGAGCAAACGCTCGTCATTGGTCAGCGGTCCTGGTTTGTTGAGAATCGAATCGGGCACTCCGATTTTCCCAATATCGTGAATCTTGGCGCCGAAGGCGATGATCCTCGTTTGTTCTCGGTTCAGCCCTAAACAACGGGCGAGGCGGATGGAATAACGGGACACGCGATCGCTGTGCTTACGTGTGTAGGGGCTTTTCGCATCGATGAACGAAGCGAAGGCCGACATGGTTTCGAGCAAGTGCTCGTCCTTGATCCGCTCGCGTTCCATCAAGCGTTCGAGCGCGATGGCTTTTTTGTGCAAGTCTTGCCGTTCTTTGACTCGATTCGCAACGAGAATCACTTCTTCGTAGTCGAGCGGTTTTCTGAGGAAGTCGAAAGCGCCGTGTTTGATCGCCTCAATTGCATATTTTGCATCGACATGTCCCGTGATGAAAACCACATCGATACCGGGAAACTGTTGTCGAATATTGCCGACGAGTTCAATGCCGCCCATATCGGGCATGGAGATATCTGTGACCACTAAGAAAATGCCGCCTGCTTTGAGTTTGTCGAGAGCTTCTCGGCCGTTGCTGGCTTCGATGGTTTTGTAGCCTTGGTGAGTGAGATAGAGAACCAAAGTTTTACGGATATTGGTCTCGTCGTCGACGACGAGAATCTGATCCGCGTTCACATCGGCTGGAGCAAAAGGACCGCCAGCAGCTAGTAATGAAAGAGGCGAAGGTTCCAAATTGCGCTCTCCTAGGGGTTAGTCAAATAACAGTTTTAGCGCAGCTCTTATCGGAAAGCTTGGACAGGGCCCTTAAGTTCGATTTCTAGTTCTCTAGCTCAGCTTCTTCTTCAGGTGTGACGGCTATATCCGGGGCGCGGAAACTGTCGCCTAGATAAACCTCGCGAACCTTGGGGTCGTTGACCAGTTCGGAAGGAATGCCCTCTTTCAAAATGCTTCCTTGAGAAATGACATAGGAACGATTGGTAATCTCGAGTGTTTCGCGAACATTATGATCCGTGAGCAAAATGCCAATACCGCGAGCGCGCAGTTGGCGCAAAATGCCTTGGATTTCTTGTACGGCAATCGGATCAATTCCAGAAAACGGTTCATCGAGCAAGATGAGCTTCGGTTCCATAGCTAGCGCGCGGGTGATTTCCAAGCGACGCCGTTCGCCCCCAGAAAGAGTGTCCGCCTTTTGTTTGCGTAGTGGGGTTAAATCGAGTTCACCCAATAGTTCTTCAAGGCGGGAGTAGCGTGTTTTTCGATTGAGCTTGCGGGTTTCTAGAATGGCTAGAATATTATCTTCCACTGTCATTCGCCGAAAAATAGAAGGCTCTTGAGAGAGATAGCCCATTCCTAGTCGGGCTCGCTGATACATCGGCAACTTGCTGACCTCTTGGTCGAGAAAATAGATATGGCCCTTCTCTGGCGCGATCATTCCCATCGTCATTCGGAAGCTCGTTGTTTTTCCAGCTCCATTGGGGCCTAGAAGTCCGACAATTTCGCCTGTCTCTACTCGAAACGAGACTCCGTCGACCACACGACGCCCTCGAAACACCTTTACAAGCCCGTCAGTTACCAGTAGTCCCATCGTTTTATCGGTCAAAATAGATTGTGGAAAACTCGTGGATAACAAAGGAAGAAGATCGCTGTGTCACGGTTTTGTTAGCTCTTTGTGAGCCAGAAAAAATGGGGCTTCGCGGGCGGCTGGTAAAACGCCTAGGAAATTTGTTGTTGTAATGCATTTGTCATCAATAAATTACGACTTCGTTTATCTTTTGTGGATAATAGGCCAGAGAGCCTGCATTTTCGCCGCTTCTTCTCATGTAGAACATCCTCGCGGAAATTTGCTTCGAAAAACATGATTTTTTTGTTGTGGAAAACTAAAAAACTGTTCCTGCCCAGTAAAATGCGAAAAAATGTCCAATTCGCAAATCGAAAAATCGCAATTAGTGGATGATTTTCCAACGCAAAACTGGAGAAAAAGGTGGTGCTGGCCAGAAAACAAAGAAAGCTCTCCCGACTAACGAGTCGCGACTCACAAAAGAGGCATTGTGTTGTTCCAAATCCTGAATCGAGCCGCTGTGAAAGCGGTAATTCTCTCCATAGACATCCGTGAAAAGCAGTAAATTGTCTCCCTGATCCATCGCGATGACTCTGGGATTCTGGTCGGAAGCTCCTCCATCACCGCGCAACTGTAAGGCATCTTCGTTACCCTTCAGCCCTGCAATTTTATATGCCGATTCACGCCAAACGCGCCCGTCGTAACTGTTCTGAGTATTGTCACCGAGAAAAAAGTACTCGCCCTGAGGAATAACCCATTCGGATTGAGGCCCGCCTTGTGCGTAAAAAAGATCTCGGTCGAGTTGGACTTTGGAAAACGTCGCTCCGCCCTGTTTCGTTTCCACTTCGATGGAATTTCTCAAGATCAATAGCTCCATCTCCGCGCAACCCGGGATTTCGTGACGCAGAACGATTTGTCCGTCGAGTTCCAATTGCATCGCTTCATCGACATGAGAGAAACGCAAAGCGCTTTCACGCCCTGCAATCAATTTTGCATTTCCCTGGGCAACTTGATGTCCATTTAAACTCAGAATCGCGGAGCCATTTCCGCTCGGACCAGAAAGAGAACAGGCAAAAACATTTTCCCCGGAGCGCAAAGAAACTTCTAAGGATTCGAGTTTTTCATCTGCTTTAACTCGCGTTGAAAATCTCAAATCCCCAACGAAGCGAGATCCTGAGTCGCGTTGAGAACGAGAGAGCGCAGGTTTGATCGATTCAGGATAGCCGTCGAGATAATAGTCCTTGATTGGATGTCGGTAGCGTAGTTTCCCTGGGCCTTCGCTGCGGAATTGATTCCGGCTGAGCTGCCATTTGCCGGAATCGGTAATCCAGAATTTTTCAGGATTTTCCCCTTCTACATCTGTACCGTCGCTGCGATACACCTCTTTCCAAAGGGTCTCTTGGATGTTGGGTGGTTTGCGCGCGATATGAAACTGGGGTTGCCCGGCACTCTTGGCGTAGATATTTCCATTTTGAATCTGCACGGTTTCGCCAGGCATGCCAACCAAACGCTTGATGTAGTTTTTGGATTGGTCGAGGGGGAATTTGAAAACCAACACTTCCCAACGCTGCGGCTCGCGAAGAAAGAGACTCAATTTGTCGACCAAGATGCGATCGAAGATTTGCAATTCGGGCAGATCGACACCCATCAAAGTGGGTTGCATGGAGCCAGTAGGAATTTTGTAAGCTTCGATGACGAAGTATTTGAGAGTGAGCGCCATGATCACAGCGAGCGCTAACCCCTCGAGATTCTCCCGCCAGGGATGCACGGAGCGTTCGCTCGGATGTTTTTCTTCGCTCATTCTTCGGTTGAGAGCACGGAGAGAAAGGCTTTTTGCGGGATCTCGACATTGCCAACGAGTTTCATCCGTTTTTTTCCTTCTTTTTGTCGCTCCAGAAGCTTTCGTTTACGCGTGATATCGCCGCCATAACACTTCGAAGTGACGTTTTTAGCAAGAGCGCGGATATTTTCACGTGCAATTACCTTACCGCCAACGGCTGCTTGCAACGCGACTTCAAATAAATGTCGGGGAATTTCCTTTTGTAATTTTTGGAGAATTTTTCGCCCGCGATACTCTGCTGTGTTCCGGTGCAGAATGACGGAAAGTGCGTCGACCTCGTGGGCGTGCACCAAGATGCGCAACTTCACAAGATCGGCTTCTTCGAAATGAGTCAGTTCGTAGTCCATCGAGCCGTAGCCGCGAGTGATCGATTTCAACTTGTCATAGAAATCGTAGATCATTTCGGCAAAAGGCATTTCGTAGTAAAGAATCGCGCGTTCAGGGGATAGATATTCGGTTTTGATATAGCGACCGCGTCGATCGGTGCAGAGCTGCATCATCGCGCCGATGTATTCGGAGGGAAGCAACACCTGCAACTTCATAATCGGTTCACGGAAAGACTTGTACATATGCGATTCCGGGAGATCGGAAGGACGACGAATCATCCGTTTTGTCCCATCTTGCATTTCAATTTCATAGGTGACAGTGGGCGCTGTCTGGACGAGATCAATTTTTCCCTCGCGTTCGAGTCGTTCTTGAATGATTTCCATATGGAGTAGGCCGAGGAAGCCGCAGCGAAAACCGAAGCCCAATGCTTCTGAGCTTTCCGGTTCATAAATGAAAGAGGCGTCGTTGAGTCGCAGCGTGTCGAGAGCTTCGCGTAGATGTTCGAAATCACCGGAGTTGGTTGGATAAAAACCGCAAAACACCATGGGTTTCGGTTCCCGATAGCCGGGAAGTGCCGACGCGCGCGGTTCTTTGTCTGTAGTGATCGTATCGCCAATCTTCACCTCGGTGAGACTTTTGATATTGCAGACGACGTAGCCGACCTCTCCGGGTCCCAAAGCCGGGTGCGCGATCATTTGTGGCTTGAGTTTGCCTACTTCAAGCACTTCGTAGGTCGATCGATTGCCGAGCATGATGATTTTTTCGCCGCGTTTAATAATGCCGTCAATCACGCGCACATAAACAATGACGCCGCGGAAATCGTTATAGACCGAGTCGAAGACCAACGCGCGTAACGGTTTTTTCTCATCGCCTTTGGGTGCGGGAATGCGTTCGATCACGGCATCGAGCAGTTCCTTTACGCCAATCCCGCTCTTCGCGCTGACTTTGAGAATATCTTCCTTAGGAATGGCGAGAGAGTTTTCCATTTCTAACGCGACTTCATCGGGACGTGAGTGAACGAGATCGACCTTGTTGAGGGCTGGGACGATAGTGAGTTTCACCTGATCTGCCAGATGCGCGTTTGCCACAGTCTGCGCCTGCACACCTTGAGTAGCATCGACGAGTAAAACGGCGCCTTCGCAGGCTTGGAGAGATTTCTGCACTTCGTAGGAAAAATCAACGTGCCCTGGGGTGTCGATTAGATTGAGTTGATAGCTTTGGCCGCCCGTTTTATAGAGCAGCTCCACCGCGCTCGCCTTAATCGTGATACCTCGCTCGCGCTCGAGATCCATCGAGTCCAGCAGCTGTTCCTTGAGATTGCGCCGCTCGACCGTGCCCGTAAATTCCAAGAAACGATCAGCGAGAGTCGATTTCCCGTGATCGATATGGGCGATGATGCAGAAGTTGCGGATGAATCGTGTGTCCAAGTTACTTAATTACCTATTTTTTGCGCTGAGAAAGCTTCTCAGTTTCTCCGCAAATTCACGGATAGCAAGCCCCCGGTGACTAACGCGGTCTTTTTCTTCGGGGCTAAGTTCGGCGAAGCTCTTTTGCAGGGCAGGGTAGTAGAAAAGTGGGTCGTAACCAAACCCAGCCTTTCCTCGTGCAGACTCGAGAATGGTCCCGTGGCAATGTGCCTGTGAGTTGAGTTGGATTTTGCCCTGCGAGTCGGACAGAGCGAGTGCGCAAGTAAAATGAGCCGTGCGTTTTTCTTGAACAACGCCGTGCAAAGCCTCAAGAAGTTTTGCATTGTTGCGAGATTGATCGCGGGGTTCGCCAGCATAGCGCGCGGAGTACACACCCGGAGCGCCATTGAGAAAATCGACAGAGAGTCCCGAGTCATCTGCGAGTGCCCAGTGTTTGGTTGCGAGAGCGTATTGTGAAGCTTTCTTTTTCGCATTTTCAAGGAAAGTGGGCTCGTCTTCTTCGACTTCGGCAACGTTGGGGAAATCTTCCAGGCTAAGTAATTGAATTTGCGGCGTGAACTCGCCTAACAACGCGAGCAACTCCCGTTTCTTCTTCGGGTTGCGGCTGCCGAGAACAATTTTCATTTAGAGAGTGGCGCTAAGAGTCTGTTTTTGAATCGCGAAAAGTTGCTGCAAGCCACTTTGACCGAGTTCCAGCATCGATTGCATCTGCTCTTTCGAAAACGGTTTCTTTTCTGCCGAACCTTGCAATTCAATGAACTCGCCTTTCTCCGTCATCACGAGATT
The DNA here is from genome assembly GCA_964570465.1 of uncultured Planctomycetales bacterium. Lineage (GTDB taxonomy): Bacteria > Planctomycetota > UBA1135 > UBA1135 > CAZMYG01 > CAZMYG01. The sequence goes on along the minus strand of CAZMYG010000077.1, from coordinate 132 downwards.
CATATCGACTTCGGCCTTCGAATCCTCTTCGTAGTTGAGATCGAGTAAAGCAACTCCATCTACAACTCCAACCGAAACCGCAGCGACGGCGGTTGTGAGAGGCCATTTGCGAATCTCGCGTTTGCGATCGAG